>NZ_CP177249.1:300000-600000 GCF_046774455.1 Metamycoplasma buccale
ATTTTACTGATGTGTATACTGAAAAAACATTTAAATTTAATATTGCAAAAAAAATAAAAGACGCATTAAGATGATATTTATCTTCAATGTTTGATCGAAGAAAATATTTTATTAATGAAAAAAAATTACCTTCAGATGTAACAAAAGACGATTTACATTATGAAGATGATAATCCAGATTTAGCTAAATATTATAAGTATGAAATACTTGATTTAATGCCTAATGACGGTTATCCAAATCTTACTTTAAAAGTGAAAATTAGTAGCATTGATTTTCCTGAAATTAATGAAACTAGAAATATAGATATTTATGAAAAAAGAGATAACTTATTAAGTTATCGTGATTTTAAAATGAATATTAAATTTAAAAGAAAATTTTTGGAATCATCTTTTTTGGATAATTTTGATGCAGAGTTTGAAAAAATTTCTAAAGATTTTGAATATCCATATACTGAGAATCTTATAGAAAAATTAAAAAATATGTTTGACTTAGAATTTCCATTGGAAAAATATAAAAATTTTGAGTGAAAATTCAAAGAAAATTTAGTACGTTTAGTTTCAAAAGTCATAGTGGGTAAAGATGATTACGGAAATTATAAATATGAGGATGTAGAAATATTTAAATTTCAAAATATTGAGTATTTTATAAATGAAGCTTTTAAAACATCTATAAAGATGTATAAAAAAACAAATGAATTAGTAGACATATTTTCAGATTCTATTTTTGACTCATTATTTACCAATGATTTTGATAAAGAGTTAACAAAGCGTTATTTATATATTAAAGAAGTTGCTCTTAAATGAAAAAATAAAATAAAGGACTTATTGATTGAAAAAGGGTTCAATATTTCTAATGGTAATCTAATTGATTATTATAATAGTATAGGATCATTTATACATATAGATGATTTAAGTTTTGTTCAAGGATACAATAACTACAAAAATAAAATTGAAGACTTTTTTAATAAAGATGTTTATAACTACATTGATAGTAATAAATTAAAAGAAAAATTAAAAATATATGAAGAAATAATGAATAAATATTATTCAAAACTGTTGGGTTATTGAGATATATAAGATTGTAATGAAAGATTATTAATTAAAAAGTAGTTCGTATGTAATTAAAAATAAAATAATATTCGTAATATTAAATGCAACACTATAAACATTTTATAGGTTGTGTTTTTTTATCTAAAATAAAACTAACCTTAATAAGATATTAATCATAATTAAATTTAAAGCAATTTTTGCATATTTAAAATTACGTTATTATTAATCTTTTAAATTAAATCATGAGTCTAAATGATGAATAGCTATTGAATTTTTATTTTCAATATTTTTTGATAATAAGTTTAACTCATTATTCATAAATAATTTACTTTTATTACCAAAACTAGTTATTTCTTCATTATTAATTTTAGTATTAACCGCAATTCCAATTTCTTTATTGTTTTTTTGTGCATACTCTCTAATATTTTTTGAAATTTTTAATATTCCTTGACTAGAATTTCGGTATGCCATTACGTAAATTTTATCTGCTAAATCAATAATATGTTTATATGCTTCTTTTTCAGTATTATTAAAATTTATTAAATCATTAAACCAAAATGGAATATCGTAGTGAAATTTAATATTAGAAAATTTAGTTTTAAGTTTATAAATTAAATTAATAAATTTAATTAAATATTCTTTTCTTTTCTCAGAACTATTTTTAAATTCAGGATATTGATGTGGTTCTATATCAAAATGAATACCTTCAAAATAAGAATATTTTTGTTGTAGTTCTATAAATCAATTAATTTTATTTTCAACTTCACTAATATTATAAATTCATTCTTTTCTTCCTAATAAAAGAAAAACTTTAATATTTTTATCTTTAAATTTTTTAATAATATTTTTTGCGTGTTCATTAATTTTAGGGATATTTAAATAAACCTCTTTAACATTGTTTTTATAAGCAAAATCTATATGTTTATCTGTTATTTTATCTAATTTTCAAATTCAAGTTCCTAATTTGTTAGGTAAATTTAAAGGTTCAATTTGACGTTTTTTGCAACTTGCTGATAGTGTTAGAAAACTTGGTAAAATAATTGGTGTTAATAATATACATTTTAAAAATTTTTGATGTCTACTCATAATAAAAATCATATATTATTTATTAATTAATAAAGAAAATATTATATTTTCAAATTTTATTATAAAATTATTTACGCATTGACACAGCATAGCATCATTTTATAAAAGTTTTGTTTTGCTTTAGATTTGATAGTAAGAAAGCTGTTATCTGAAATCATTAGAATAAAAAATATATAAAAGAGTTGCTAAAAGTCTTTGCATACGAAAGGAAAATATGTCAAGATTTACAGGATCTATTTTTAAGAAAAGTAGACGTTATGGAATTTCACTATTAGAAAACAATAAAGAATTTGCTAAAGGTAAAAAACGTACAACTGCTCCTGGACAACATGGTGCTAGAAGAGTAAAACCTTCAGACTATCAACTTCACTTATATGAAAAACAAAAAGTTAGATATATGTACGGTTTAAATGAACGTCAATTTGAACGTTTATTCAAGTTAGCTTCTAAAAAACAAGGTGTTACTGGGGTTGTTTTATTACAAACTATTGAATCAAGATTAGATAACTTAGTATTTAGAGCAGGTTTTGCTAGAACAAGAGCACAAGCTAGACAATTTGTTAATCATGGTCATTTTACTGTCGATGGTCACAAAGCTGATATTCCTTCAATTATTGTTAAAGTTGGATCAGTTGTCGAAATAAAAAAAACATTACAAAACAATGTTCAAGTAAAAGATGCCATGGAAGTTATGACTGTTAGTCCTTGATTAACCCGTGAAGAAAACAAATTTACTTATACTCGTTTACCTGAAAGAAAAGAATTTGCAAAAGATATTAATGAAGCTTTAGTAGTTGAATATTACAATAAATAATTTTGAACAAAAAATAATGGTGCTTGTGCACCATTTTTTAATTTTTATTATCTAAATTTAATAAAAAAAGACCGCAAGACACAACACTTCTCGATTTGGCTGCTATATTTCTATCCTGACCAGGTTACAAGGTTATCATTCTCACGGCAATATTATTATACATTAGATTTAATATATAAATAATGTTATCTTATATAATTTAAAGATATATTTTATATCCTTTGGAGAGTAATAATAATGGAAGATAATCAAAAAATTTATATATTTTCATATGGAACTTTTCAAGATCCCCTATTCTATGAAAATTTATTTCATAAAGACGTAATAAAACACAAAGCAGTTTTGAATGGTTTTGCAAAATGTATTGATGATAGTATGTATTTTTTATTAAAAAAAGATCAGCTAAGTTCAGTAGAAGGAACTGTTTTTGAAATTACTAAAGATGAATTATTTTTAGTCGATAGATGAGAAATGTTTCCACAATATGGGAGATTTTTAGCAAATGTTTTGTTAACTGATGAAAATAAGGTTTTAGAAAATGTTTATGTATATTCTAAATTAGAATTTGGCAAATATTATTTAGCACCAACAGAAATGAAATATTCAAATAATCCCAATGCTAATGAGCAAAACTTAAAAGGATTTATTGAATTAGAAAATGAATTGAAATCATTTCCTTTATATGATTTTATTTTTATGTATGAAATAAAAAAAGAAATTTATGATTACTTTGAAAAATTAACACATCCATATTTTGCGCTTACATTTAGTTTAAAAGAAAGAAAAGAAAAAATTATTTTGCAAACAATGACAGTTGCTTTTAAAGATAAAGATAAATATTATGTTGGAATTTTAATGCTTGGAAGAAAAGATTTTCTAAATGCCATTAATTATTACGAAATTTTTTATGATTTAGACAATCATGGCAAATTTGATATTGAATTTACTCCTTTATATGACACAAATATGGACTTTTCAATTTTTAAAAATAATAAACCAAACTATGTTATTTCTTTAAAAGAGGATAGTAATATTAATGAAAGCATTGTTGGTGTTCATGAAAAAGCATTTGAAATAACTATTAAAAATTTTGATATTGACCCATGAAAACGTTTTAATTATTTATTATCAGTATTTTTTGACTTTAAAGAAAAAAATAAACTCTAATGATTAGCAAAGAATTAATAAAAGATGTCCCAACCTTACCAGGCGTATATTTATGAAAAGATCAAAATGGGACAATAATTTATGTTGGTAAAGCCAAAAATTTAAAAGCAAGAATGAGTCAATATTTTGATAAAAAAATGATCAATTCTTATAAAACTCCTAAAATGTTAGAAAGAATAGCATCTTTTTCTACGATTGTTGTTTCTAGCGATCGTGAGGCATTTATTCAAGAAAGAAAATTAATAGATAAGTATCGACCATTTTATAATGTTTTATTTCCTAATTTAAATAGCTTCCCTTATATTAGAGTAAAACTTACTAATGAATTAAAAATAGAAATAAAAAATAATTACCACAAAGAAAAAAATGCTATTTATTATGGTCCTCTACCTAATAATAAAAATTTTAAACCCTTAATTAGATACTTAAATCATTTGCTTTTATCAGAAGATGGATTAATTGTTAAAAATAAGCCTTTATCTTTTTGAGAAGAACGTTTTGAGAAAGCAAAAGAAATTATGAAATTTTCTTTAAATTTTAAAAAGAAACTATCTAATAAATTAGAAGAAGCTATAAAAATTCATCATTATGAAGTAGCTAGTTTTTACAATAGTATTTTGGATTTACTAGACTATAATAAACAAGATCAACAAGTATTTTTAAAATCCAAAAAAAATATTGATGTGTTTGGATTTTATGAAAAAGACAATATAATGTTTGTTTTCGTTTCTTTCTATCGTTATGGTTCGCTTATGAATCAAAATAATTTCACTTTAGAAATTAAAACATCACTTGATAATTTCGTAAATGAATTTTTAAATGAATATTATTCAAAAAATAACTTACCAGATGAAATTGTTTTGGATAGTAAATTTGAAAATATAAATATAGATTTAAAAGAAAAAATTATTTTTGCAAAAACTAATTTTTATCTACCTTTAATTGAACTTGCAAATATAAATGCCAAAAATGATATTGAAAGAAAATTATTAGATTTTAATAAGCATTCTTTATTTACTTCTGAAGTTAATGAAAAATTAAGTTTAATTTTAAAAACAAAATGCGATAGAATAGTTTTATTTGATAATTCCTTTTTTAAAGGAACAGAAGCCATTATAGGTGTTGGTGTTTATTATCAAAATGGTGAGCCTAACAAAAATTTTTATCGTATTTTTAATTTATATAGAGATACTTCTTCAAGAATGGCTGATGTTGAATATATAAGGCAAACTTCTTTTAATTATTTAAGTGATTTAGCTAGTGAGGTTGATGTAATTATTGTAGATGGTGGAATTGAACAAATTAATGAAGTAAAAATTTCTTTAACCACTCTTAATTTAAATATTCCAGTTTTTGGATTAGTTAAGGATGAAAGACATGAAACTAGAATTTTAATTGATAATCATGGTTTTGAAATTTTAGTTAATGATCAAGATGTTTTTAACTATTTAAGCAGAATGCAAACAGAAGTTGATAGATTTGCCAAATCCTCTTATCATAGAAAAAATTTAAAAAATATAATTTCTAGCACACTCAGTCAAATTAAAGGAGTGGGAAAAATAAGTATTTTAAAATTAATTGAACATTTTGGTACTTATAAAGCAATTAAAGAAGCCTCATTTGAAGAATTGGCAAAAGTCACTAATAAAAAAATTGCTTTAGCAATTATTGAAAGTAAAAATAATGATTAAAAATATTTATACTTTTGTGATTGTGCTAAAATAATTATGCGCTGGTCGTGTAGCTCAGGGGATAGAGTACGTGCCTTCTAAGCATGTGGTCGCAGGTTCGATTCCTGCCACGATCGCCATTTTTATTTTTTATTTTTTTGTTTTTAAATAATTTTAAATTATTATCTAAATTTGCTTATGCTATGTTTTTTTTAGTATAATAATAAACGCAAAAAGCGAGTGTAGTTTAGTGGTAGAACATCAGCCTTCCAAGCTGAATATGAGGGTCCGATTCCCTTCACTTGCACCATTGCGGATGTAGTTCAATGGTAGAACATCAGGTTGCCAATCTGAATACGAGGGTCCGATTCCCTTCATCCGCACCATTTATCAAAATTGATACCTTATAACAAGCATTTTGCTTGTTTTTTTATTTTGTTATAATTAAAATTAAGTATAAAAGGAGATAAATTTATGAATAAAGTATTAGTTTTATATACTTCACCTTTACCAGAAGAAAAATCAATTTCAACATATATAGCCAACAAATTTTTAGAAGAATATAAAAAAACTAACCCTAATGATTTTATTGAAACATTAGATTTGAATAATCTTTCTATGGCAAATAAATCTTTGAATAAAGATAGTTTTTCTAGTTTTTGAAATGAAGAAGATAGTGATAAATTCATTAATCAATTAAAAAATATAAATAAATTAATTATTAGTACTGCAATGATTAATTTCAATATTCCTGTAACCTTGAAAAATTATTTAGATCATATTTGTGTTGCTAATAAAACCTTCTCATACAAGTATTCAAAAAAAGGTGACGCAATTGGTTTACTTACTAATGTAAAAGTACAAATTATTGCTACTCAAGGAGCTCCTGAAGATTGATATACTTGAGGTCTTTTTACTAAATATCTTGAAGGAACATTAAATTTCTTAGGAATGAGTGTAAATAAAACAATTTTAATTAGCGGAGTGAAAACTTCTAATTATATTCAAAAAACTAAGGAAGAAATTTTTGAAGAATTTAAGAATACAATTGAAAATCAAGCTAAAAAATTCTAATTTTTATTTAACTTATAAATAAGTATTTTTATTGTATAATTACAAATGCAATTTTACATTGCCTCTAGCAAGTGGGAGAATTTATTAAAAATTCATTTGCACCACAGAGATCGAAAGGAACTATTATGGCTAAAGAAATTGTAAAAAAAGCCAAATTACAATTCCCTGCAGGTCAAGCTAAACCTGGCCCAGCACTAGCTGGTGTGGGAATTAATATGCCTGAATTTACTAAGGCATTTAATGATAAAACAAGAGAAAGAGGATCTGAACCTGTTCCTGTTTTAATAACTGTTTATAAAGATAAATCATTTGATTTTAAAATTTTTACTTCACCAGCTTCATATAAATTAATTCAAGCTGCCAAAGTTAAAAAAGGTAGTGGCAAACCAAACACTGAAAAAACTGGTTCAATTACTTTAGAACAATTAAAGGAAATTGCAGAATACAAAATGCCAGATTTAAATACTAACAAAATTGAATCTGCAATGAAACAAGTTGCTGGAACAGCTAAGCAAATGGGAATAACAATTGACGGTTATGATGAATGACTAAAGAAAGGAACTAACTAATGGCTAGAAAACTTTCTAAAAATGTTAAAAATGCAAAAACACTTATAAATAAAAATGAAGTATTACCATTGCTTGATGCAATAGAAGCTGTTAAAAAAGCTGCTTTTGCAAAATTTGATGAATCTTTAGACATTGCAATTAATTTAAATTTAGATACAAGAAAATCTGACCAACAATTAAGAGGAGCAATTGTTTTACCAAATGGTACAGGAAAAACTGTAAAAGTATTAGTAGCAACTGATGATGTTAATGCTCAAAAAGCGGCAAAAGAAGCTGGAGCTGATTTAGTTTATAATGCTGCCGAACTTCCAGAAATATTAAATCAAGATAAATATGACTTTGATGTTATTGTAGCTGATCCTAAAATGATGTTAGTTTTAGGAAAATATGGTAAAAAATTAGGACCAAAAGGTTTAATGCCTAATCCAAAAACTGGAACTGTTACTGTTACTCCTGCTAAAGCTGTTGAAGAACTTAAAAAAGGTAAAGCAAACTATCGTGCTGATAAGGGTGGAATTATCCATGCTTCAGTTGGTAAAAAATCAATGAATACAAAAGCATTGGCGGAAAATGCTGAAACATTAATTCAAACTATTAAAAAATTAAAACCTACAACAGTTAAGGGAACATATGTTAAAAATATTACAGTATCAACAACTATGGGTCCTTCTGTAAAAGTAAAAATTGATTAAATTAATAAAGACTTAAGCATAGCGCTTAGGTTTTTTTTATTTAAAATAAATTTCATTAAGTTTTAATTGTTCGTTTTGAAAGTGCTTCAAACCTTTTAATTCATCTAGAATGATTTTATTAAATTTAGTCTGTTCAACCTGAAAGTGCTTCAAATCTTTTAATTCGTTCAAAATAAGTTTATTAAATTTCTCTTGCTCTTCAAATTTTTTAACTACATACTGATTAAATTTCTCTTGCTCATCAAATTTCTTAACTACATATTCTTGAAAATTTTTTTGAGTCATGCTTTTAAATTCCTTAATAATTTTGTTGTTTTCATCTAAAAGATAAATTACATATCTAATATTAGGATTTTGCTCATCCGTACTTAAATAAGATTTTATACCATTATAAGATTTAATTAATGTATTTGCTGTTTTTAAAGGAATTTCATTCTTACTATTTATAAAAATTTGTTTTTGGATTTTATTACTATTAATTATTTCATCCTCCTTTTTTGATTGTAATATTGGTTTATAAATAAATGTTAAATTTAGTAAAAATTTAGGAAAACTCTAGAAACTTTTAGAAAAATTAGTAAATTTAAAAAAGACAAAGAATTTAAATCTTCCTTGTCTTAATTTAATAATAGATAAATTAAAAGTTTTTTAAATTAGTAAATGTATCTCTACCTTCATATTTTGCTTTTTTACCTAACTCCATTTCAATTTTTAATAAGCGATTGTATTTAGCAATTCTATCTGTTCTTGAAAGAGAACCAGTTTTAATTTCGCCGGTATTAAATGCTACTGATAAATCTACAATAAAAGTATCTTCAGTTTCGCCTGAACGGTGTGATATAACTGGAATCATATTAGCATCTTGGGTTAATTTAATTGCTTCAATAGTTTCAGATAATGAACCAATTTGATTAATTTTAATTAAAGAAGCATTTATAGCATTTTTCTTAATAGCTTCTTTAATGTAAATAGGATTTGTCACAATTAAATCATCTCCAACTAATTGAACTTTATTTCCATAAGCTTTTTTCATTTTTTCAAATCCTACTCAATCATTTTCATCATGAGAATCTTCAATTGAAATGATTGGGAAATTTTTAATTAATTTACCATAATATTCAACAAATTCATCTGAACTAAATTCATATTTCATATTGGCATATGATTCAAATCCTGGACGTTTTTCATCAATAGCTGCCTTAAATTTTTTAAAAATATATTTATTTGATTTTGAACAATAAAGTTCAGAACTTGCAGCATCTAAGCAAATAGCAACAGCTTTTTCTCCTGAAGTCGCAGGATTAAATCCCGCTTCTTTAATAGCATTAACTAAAAATTCTAATGCTTCTTCATGAGTATGTAAATTAGGTGCAAACCCACCTTCATCTCCAACTTGCGTACCATGACCTACTTTTTTTAATAATTTAGCTAAAGTATGAAAAACAAAATTAGCCATTTGTATTGCTTGTTTAAACGTTTTAGCGCCTAATGGCATAATCATAAATTCTTGAAAGTCAATTGTATTAGATGCATGTTCTCCACCATTGATAACATTTAACATTGGTACTGGTAATTTGTAAGGCTTACGATTATCAAGTTTTGCTAAATATTCATAAAGTGGCATTTTTTGATCATTTGCACTTAATTTTGCCAAGGCAATTGATAATGCTAAAATGGCATTTGCACCTAATTTTGATTTAGTAGGAGTTCCATCTAAATCTATCATTAGTTTGTCAAGTTCAAATTGTTTTGTTGGATCTTTACCTATTAATTTAGGTGCAATAATTAAATTTATATTATTAACTGCAGTTTGCACGCCTTTACCATTAAATCAATTATTCTCATATTTTGTTCCTTTATCTCTTAATTCAAGTGCTTCTTTAGACCCGGTTGAGGCACCAGAAGGTACTGAAGCTTCAGCATAACTTTTATCTGAATAAATTTCTACTTTAATAGTAGGATTTCCTCTACTATCTAGTATTTCATAGGCATTAATATTTGTTATTTTAGACATATTTCTCCTTTGCTATATATAATTTTATATTAGTTTAACACTTATAAGAAAAATACTAAAATTAGAAAATTTAGATTACAGAGGATATCAGTGAATTTTAATGAAAAAAATACAAAATCAAAAATTAAAAAAATGTTGTATGCAAATTTTGTTTGAAAAATAGCATTACTTATTTTATTATCAATTTCTATACCTATTGTATTATCAACGATTCTACGTTTAATTGCCTTAAAAAAATTTCTATTAATGTGAGAAATTTGTTAATTTTTGTTTTTGCAATAATTATTATTTTTTATGCCTTTTTTATTACATTTGAATCCTTTTTACTTACAAAATTAACTTTTTTATTATATATGTATCTTATTGTAGTTTTCAAAGTGAAACTAACCAAAAATTAGCAATTTTAAAATTTCATTTTTTACTTAAAAAATATGATTTATTTTATATTTTTCTTATAAAAAATGAAGTGCAACAATTATTAGGAAATTAAAATGGAAATTTTACCTAAAATTAAAAACAAAATCAAAACGAGAACAATATTTTTTATATTATTTATTATTACAAACGCTTTATTTATAATTTCTAGTATTACTTTAATTTTATTTTCTCTTTCAAAATTAAAAATCAAAAATATTAACTTAATTTTAGCAACAATGTCAATTTGCTTTTTTGTTTTTTCTCTTTTATTTGGAATTATTTATGATAAAAATAATGCTTATGTATCACATATATTTAATTCTTATTTATTCTTTAGCAAAAAAGCTATGAAATTCGCATATGAATCTTTTTGTTTAAATATGTTGTCTTATATGCCTAAAATTGACGAATATGCCAAACAAAAAAGTGCAAAATTTTTTAATAAGAATATAAATGAACAATGTTTAAAACTTATTAATTTATTTTATAATCAAAATAATCCAATAGTTACAATAAAAAGTTCTAATGAAGAAATAATACAGACTTTAAAAAAATATGAATTTTTATTGGATGATAATACAATTAACAAAACCGATTTGAAAATTGTTTTCGATAAAAACCATTAACAAAAAATAAGCTGCAAAATGATTGAAAAATAAAAGTTTCAAATGTTATAGAATGACAAAAAATTTAGTTATTTTTTGTATCTTGAAATGAAATTTCATTATATTCTAGTTCATTTGAATAGCAAATGTTATTGTCATATACTTTTTCTAAGATGTCTTTATTTATTATTTCCTTAGCATTGCCTTCTCTGTAAATTTTATGATCTTTTAAAATATAAACATACGAATTTAAATAAAGAGCATGATTAGGGTTATGTGTAGAAATAATAAACAACTTATTGTTTTGTCTTGCAAGCCCTTTTATTAATGACAATATTTTGTATTGGTTCTTTATATCTAAAGCAGAAGTAGGCTCATCCATTAATATAATTTTTGTGTCTTGAATTAAAGCACAAAAAATTGATATTATTTGTTTTTCTCCTCCACTTAATTCTGCTAATTTTTTATTTAACAAATAATCAATTTGTAATTTTTTTGCATAATTAAAAATTTCTTCTTCATCATTTTTAGTCGGATTTTGTATAAATTTTAGTTTATTTAATTTACTAAATAATACAAAGTCTTTTACAATAAAATCTTCTAAATAACTTTGCAATTGTGAAACATAAGAAATTTTTGTTGCTCTATTTTTTATTGATATTTTTTTGATAGATAAATTATCAACTAATATTTCACCATCATATTTATTAATTAATCCTGCCAATAGTTTTAGTAAGGTGGTTTTTCCAGAACCATTTAACCCTAATAAAGTCACTATTTGATTTTCATGACATGATAAATTTATGTCTTCTAATATATTACATTTTTTGTTGTAAGAAAAAGTTAAATTTTTAGTTTCCAATAGTTTCATAAAAATTTCTCCTTTTAGTAGCCAAAATTATAACAAAAATGATAGAACCAAAAAATCCAGTAATTGCTGATAAAGGAATTTCAGAAGAAGTAATGCTTCTAGAAAAAATATCAACAATAACCATAAAGGTGCCACCAAAAAGTGCATTTAATATAATTGATTTTTTTGCATTTCTACCAATTATTAATCTAACAAAATGAGGAATAATTAATCCTACTCAACTAATTATTCCTGAAAATGCTACCGAGCTAGCAGTTAATAATGTAGCTATAAGTATAATTACAATTCGATAAACACGATAATTTAAACCGCGTGATATAGCTTCTTCTTTACCTAGTGAGACAATGTTTATTCTTCAACTTATAACAAGAAGAATTATTATTGAAAAAATAACAATAGGCAATAATATATAAACATTTTTAAAAGTAGAGTTTTCAAATGATCCCAATAATCAAAAAGTTATTGCTGGTAAGGTAGTGTTATAATTTGCTAAATATTTAATAAGAGATAAACAAGCGGCCATAAAACTACTAATAATAATTCCTGACAAAATTAAAGTAAAAAGCGATGACAAATTCTTAAATATTTTAGATAAAAAAATCGTTAAAAATATAGTAATAATTCCAAAAATAAATGAAAATAAACTTATAAAAAATGAACTAACTCCTAATAATATAGCAATTGCTGCCCCCAACACTTGCACCATTTGATACACCTAACAAATTTGGAGATGCTAATTTATTTCTAAAAGTTTCTTGAAATAAGAATCCAGAAATACTTAATGCCATTCCAACTAAAATTGCAATAATTGTTCTTGGCATTCTTAATCTAAAAATTACAATTTTTTCATTTTGCAATAGTGAATTATTAAAAAACAATGCTTGTCAAAATGTTTTTATAGACATTGTATATCTTCCAATAAATAAGGCAAAAAAAGACACAAGAATTAATAATATTGAAAACGTTATAACTAAAATAAGAAAACGATTTCTCATTTTAAATGTGTGTTTTTCCATCTTTAGTTAAACCTTTTAAAATATTTTCAATGTCTAAGTTTGATAGATTTATATTAAAAAATGTTTCACTTAGTTCTTTTATTTCTTTTTTAACATCAAAATTAAAAATATTTGGATAAATTTTATTAGCTTGGTCATATAAAAATGCTGAAGAAAAAACATTTAATTGTTCAAACATAGTTAATCCTAGTGGAATATTAAATAATTGGTTGTTTTTTACTGCTTTAAACTGAGTTTCTTTTTTTATTTCTTCAATTAATGTATGTTGATAAATTCCTCCCACACTTATTATGTCAAGATTAATTTTTATAATTTCTTCTTTACTTGGTCTATTATTTTTAAACCTATTACCTACATAATCTAATTTTAAGAGTTGATATGCATATTCAATAAATGAGTTTTTATTGTCAGTATAGTTTATACCATTATTTCTATCGCCTCTAACATAATAAATTGTTTTCTTAGCTTCATGATGATTTTTAAGTTTGTTTTTTATTTGATTAATCGCATTAGTCATTCTTTCTTTTCATAAATTAACTCTTCTTAAAACTTCTTTATCATCTCAAATTTTACTTACTAAATCAGCAAAATAAAATACATATTCTTCATATGATTTGGGTGCATATAGTGAGCATGTTAGTGCTTTTATCCCCGATTTTTCTAAATCATTGCTAACTTTATTTTCGGGAGAAAAGACTAAATCAACATTTTTTGTTAGTAATGATTCAGCACTTTCGAAATAATTTAGTGAATATCTTTTATCAATATTTTTATCAAATACTTTAGTTCAACTATTGTTTTTAATGGTTTTAAAAACGCCTTTAATGTTTTTTTCTAATCCAAAAGCTACTAATAAATCATATGTAGTTCTAGAAATACATGCAACATTTTTTGGATTTTTGTTGATTGTTACTTCTCTTCCGCCCATATCTTTTACTGTAATTTGGTTTTCATTAGTATTTTCGTTTAAATTACAACTTACTGGAATAAAAGATAAAGCAATTGGAGTAATATAACTAATAATTAAAAATTTACTTTTATTCATATTTATCTTTCTTAATTAATTAAAATTTCAGTTTTTATACTAATTATATATATATATATATATAGACTTTTTCATTTTTTTAATCCTTTTTTATATCTAATTAATGAATTTATATTGCTAAAAAATATAGTACAATAACTAATGAATATGAAAGAACAAGAGTTTGATGCATTACTAAAAACCATTGATGATATAAGAGAAGAAGACCCTTTAAAGGCAATTTTTGTTATTGATGAAAATCTTAAACAGTTTTTATCCAAAGAAATGAATAACACTCTTAATGCACTAAGGGATGATATTACTTATCAAATCAAAAAAAATAATTTAATAACAAAAACAAATTTAAACACTTTAGATTTAATATCTTCATTAAAAAATAAAAAGATGGATTATATTTTTATGTTAAATTATAACGAACTTAAAAAAAGAAATAATTTACAAGAAAATGCTAGTGAATTTCAATATTTTTTTAATAATCAAAGTTTTGAGGACGCTTATTTTCAAACATTAATTTATGATTTATTAGTCTTAAAAAATGTTGATTTTGACTTCAAAATTAAAGAAAAAATTATAAATCCCAAAAAATTGGGTTCTTTTTTAAAAAATAAAGATCTTAAAAAAATGCAAGATGAAATATTCAATATTTATGAAAAAGATGTTGCTAAAACTCATATAGCTAGACAAGTTTTTTCGGCTTATTTATTTTTAAATTGAATTGAAATTTTATTCAATGAAACTAAAAATGATTACAATCAAATTATTAATGTAATAAATGTTTTATTAGGTGACAAAGATTCTAATACGTTAAATAAAGAGGAACTAGAACTATATAAAATATTCAAATAGCATATTTTCAAATCTTTTTAAAAGAAATAGAAAAATAAATGACTTAACTTTTACTAGTTAAGTTTTTTAAATTTAATTTAAACAATGCTCATTTTTATATTAAAATAATTAGTTAAAAAACTTTGATTATTGAATATAATATTAAAAGTTTATTTTATATATAGGGAGCAAAAGAAATTTATGAGCAAATTAATTGATAAGAAAAATTCAATATTAAAGATATCTTATACCATTAATGGTAAAGATTGAGAAGAAGCTAAAGAAAAAGCAAAAATCGAATTAAGAAAAAATGTCCAAATTAAAGGTTTTAGAAAAGGGCATGTTCCTCCACGTGAAGCAGATAAATATTTATCAAAATTTGAAATATTAGATAAAGCATTGCATAATTCAATCGAAAAAATATATGATGAAAAAATTCTTTCGCAAGTAGAACCAAGTGATGAAGTTATTGGTAGTCCAAGCTTAAATATCACTGAACTTTTAGAAGATAAGGCAACTATTGAAGTAAGTTTTCCAATTCACCCAGAAGTAAAATTAGGTGATTATAAAAAAATGGGATTAAAGTTAGGAAAATTAACTCCTACAAAAGAAGATTTAGAAGAAGTTAAAAAATCTTTAATTTCAAATTATGTAGTTATGTTAGAAACTGAAGGACCTGTAAAACTTGGCGATAGTGTAAATTTTAATTTCATTGGTTATATTGATGGAAAAACTTTTGAAGGCGGTGATGCTGAAGATTATGATTTAGTAATTGGGTCTAATCAATTTATCCCAGGTTTTGAAACTCAAATGATTGGTATGAAAACTAATGAATCAAAAAATATTAAATTACGTTTTCCAGATGACTATCATGCTGTTAATTTGGCCGGAAAAGATGTTGTGTTTGATGTAAAAATTAACTTTATAAAAACTGCAAATTATCCAGAAATTAATGAACAATTTTTAAAAGAAATCAACTTACCTTTAGTAAAAACAAATGATGATTTTGAAAAACTTGTTAAGATTGAAGCTTCAAGAAAAATTTTAAATAATCGTGAACAAGAATTTATTAATGAAGCAAAACATAAATTGCTTGCATTGACTGAATTTGAAATTGCGCCTTCACTAGTTGAAGAAGAAGCTAAAAAATACTATCAAAATTTCTTAGACAACTTGAAACATCAAGATATTACAGAAAAAGAATATATTGAATTTACAAAAAATACTAAAGAAAAAATTATGCAAACATTTAAAGATGCTGCAACAAAAAATTTAAAGGAACTTATAGCATTTGCTGCTGTTGCAAAATCAGAAAAATTCACAGTAACTGAAGCGGATTATTTAAAAGAAGTTGATAAGCTTGCTAATTTATATGGTTTACCAGTAGATCAAGTTAAAAACTTTGTAAAATTTGACAATATTCAAATGAATTTAACTAATAAATTTATTACCAATTTGTTAATGAAAGAAAATGACCCAGAAGGATTTAAACAATTTTCTACAAAATTAAGTGAAATAGAAAAATATGATAACGAAAAAACTGAATCATTAATGGCAATGGATAAGGAAAAAAAAGAAACATCAAAAGTAACAACTGCACCAGTAGAAGAAAATAAATAATAGTTAAAAAATTAAAAGCTTTAAAATAGGCTTTTAATTTTTAATTAACATAAAATCAATTATAAAAAGGCTTTATAATGCATTTTTCTTAAAAATGTAGTTTTAATATAAAATATAATATTGCTATGAAACTTTTTAATTTTAAATCAACAGAAATGCGTATTGCTGAGGCAACTCTTAGAAGAATCAATGATCTTGAAGAAGAAATTCAAGTATTAACAAATGAAGAATTGCAAGCTAAAACTAATGAATTTAGACAAAGATATAACTTAGGCGAATCTTTAGAAGATATGCGAGCGGAAGTATTTGCAGTTTCTCGTGAAGCAACAAAAAGAATTTTAGGAAAGAGACCTTTCGATGTTCAAATGATTGGTGGGGTTATTCTTGACTTAGGATCTGTTGCCGAAATGAAAACTGGTGAAGGTAAAACAATTACTTCAATTGCTCCAGTTTATTTAAATTCATTATCTGGTGAAAGTGTGATTGTCTCAACAGTTAATGAATATTTAGCAGAACGTGATGCTGAAGAAATGGGTAAAGTTTTTAACTTCTTAGGTTTAACTGTTGGGATAAATAAAGCTCAAATGCCAAACAATGAAAAACGTGCTGCATATGCTTGCGATGTAACATATTCAGTTCATTCTGAATTAGGTTTTGATTATTTACGTGACAACATGGTTATGTCTAAAGAAGAAAAAGTTCAACGTGGTTTGAATTATATTTTACTAGATGAAGTAGATTCAATTTTAATAGATGAAGCAAAAACACCTTTAATAATATCTGGTGGTGATGACGAAGAAGAGAGCCCTCTTTATAATGTTGCTGATCTTTTTGTAAGGACACTTTCACAAGATGATTATTTTATTGATGAAGAAACAAAATCGGTTTATTTAACTGAATCAGGAATTGAAAAAGCTAATAAATATTTCAATTTTTCAAACTTATATGATATTCAAAATTCTGAATTAGTTCATAGAATTCAAAATGCATTGCGTGCTCATAAAGTTATGAAACTTGATGTTGAGTATATAGTTAGAGATGACAAAATAGAATTAGTTGACTCTTTTACTGGAAGAATTATGGAAGGTCGTGCTTATTCTGAAGGTTTACAACAAGCTATTCAAGCAAAAGAACGAGTAGAAATTGAACTTGAAACAAAAACTTTAGCAACTATTACTTATCAAAATTTCTTTAGATTATTTAAAAAGTTAAGTGGAATGACTGGTACAGCTAAAACCGAAGAAAAAGAATTTATTGAAATTTATAACATGCGTGTAAATGTGGTTCCAACTAACCGTCCAATGGCTAGAATTGATGATAAAGATGAAATTTATGTCACAATGCATGCCAAGTGAAAAGCTGTGGTTGAAGAAGTAAAGAAAATTTATAAAAAAAGACAACCAGTTCTTATTGGAACTGCGCAAGTAGAAGATAGTGAAGCTTTACATGAATATTTATTAGAGGCAAAAATTCCTCATACAGTTTTAAATGCTAAACAAGATGCTTCTGAAGCAGAAATTATTTCACAAGCAGGACAAGCTGGAGCTGTTACTATTGCAACAAATATGGCAGGTCGTGGAACTGATATTAAGCCTTCAAAAGAGGCTATTGAATTAGGTGGATTATACGTTTTAGGAACCGAGAAAGCTGAATCTAGAAGAATTGATAATCAATTAAAAGGTAGATCAGGTCGTCAAGGTGATGTGGGATATTCAAAATTTTTCTTATCATTAGATGACCAATTGATTTTACGTTTTTCAGTACAAGACAAATGAAAAGAAATGTTTAAAGAATATGGTGATGAACCAATTGCAGGTGATGCCATTAAAAAAGCATTTTTACGTGCTCAAAAGAAAATTGAAGGGTTCAATTTTGACAACCGTAAAAGTGTTTTGAATTATGATGATGTTATTAGACAACAACGTGACCTTATTTATGAACAACGTGATTTAATATTGAACCGTGATGACTTGGGTTCAATTATTAGAAAAATGATTTCTGTATGTGTTGAGCAAACGGTAAACAATCCTTATTTTATTAATAAAAATAATACTTTAGATGTTGAAGGTTTTACTAATTATTTAAACACAAATTGAATGAAATTAACTGAACATAATTTCACAGTAGAAGAAATTAACAAATATGATCGTGATGACTTAATTGAATATATTACTAAGGTATTTAATGAAGAATATGATAAGCTACGTTCTAACATTATAGATAAATATAGTATTAGCGCTTTGGCTTCTTCTGAAAGATATATTATTCTTAATGTATTTGATGCTGCTTGACAAGATCATATTAATACAATGGATAAATTAAGAAGAAGTTCAAACTTAGTTCAATATTCACAAAAAAACCCTTATCAAATTTATACTAATTTAGGTTCAAAAAAATTTAAAGAACTAACTAATAGAATTGCTCTTGAATCGGTTGTTAATCTAATGAATAATTATGATGCAGTTAAATCACCAAACGCTTCAATGGATTCATCTTGAATTACTAGTCCTACTAATGAAAATGATATCATTGATGCCAACCAAAAAGTAATGGAATTTTTAGACTATTTATTAACTTCTGAAAAAAGACATTTATATGAACAAGGCAAAACTGAAGAAGAAATTAAAAATATTATTGAAGAACATAAAAAATCAATTATGGATGAATTAAAAGTCAAAATTGACGAATCAAAAAAACAAAGTGATGATCCAATAACTTCTGAAAAATAATAAATTTAAAAAATAAAAAACCAACAAAGTTTAGTAATTAACTTATTAAATCTATTTGTTGGTTTTTTATTTTTAAAATAACTCTAAATATTTTTTAAATAAAAATCAATAGCATGATCAAAGATTTTTTGATCATTATCATATGTTATGCGACTTTTAGCTTCTTGTATTGGTACTCATTCTACTACTTTTATTTCTTCATCTTGGCCAATTAGATTATTGTTTAATGGTTTGGCTACAAAATAAACTACATCTTTAATTACTAAAGGATAAGGACTATATGAATTTATTTCTCTAAATCCAGGAATTATTTTTATATCAATATTCGTTTCTTCTTTAACTTCTCTAATTGCTGTTCTTTCTTCTGTTTCATTAATTTCAACATGGCCTTTTGGAAATCCTCAATGTCCAACAATTTGTTCTACTAACAAAACATAAATATGATTAAGTGTTGCTTTAAATACGATTGCTCCGCAAGATTTCTCTTTTTTCATCCAGATATTTCTCTCCTACCTAAATATTTATCTATTTTTATAATAGCATTTTTTAATAAAAAAGACCTATCTTTTAAGATTTTTTGTAGTTTTTGCCAAATATAAACTTAATGAAACATTAACAATGTTAAAAATAATAAAACAATTAACAAAAACAATAATTAAATATTTAATTACAATAATTTTTTCTTTTAAATTATTAATTTTTGTAGCATCTTTTTCATTTCTTAATGCCAAGGCATATACTGGAAACATTAAAGCAAAAAATAAAAAAGACAATCCTATTATTGTTGAAATTATCATAAAAACAAACATAGTTATTAATATATTTTTGTGGTTTATTTCATTTCTAAAACGATATAAAACAATGAATTTATAAAATGAAAATATTCCAATAAGAAATGGTAATAAAATTGGTATTACATAGTAATTTGCATTAAATTTATCAAGATTTAAAGTTGCAATTATAATTAAAATAATAATTCCAAAAATAACACTTAGAATAGTTAAAACAAAATAATTAGAAATGTTTTTCTTTATTTGAGTATCTAAACTTAAATTTAATTTTTCATAAGGCGAATTCATTATTTTTCCTATTTTTTAATATTATACTTATTAATTATTTTATATGGTAGTTTGATAAAATATAAATACTAACTTAATAAATAGGAAAAGAGATATTGTGGAAGAAAAATATTTAGCTTTATATCGCCACTATCGGCCAACAAAATTTGATGAAGTTAAAGGACAAGAACATATTATTAGAACTCTTTTAAATATCATTAAAATGCAAAAAATTGGTCATGCTTATTTATTTTGTGGACCTCATGGAACAGGAAAAACTAGTGTAGCAAAAATTTTTGCTAACACTATTAATTGTTCTCATAGTGATGACATTTTTAATCCTTGTGAAAAATGTATTGAATCAATAGATAGAAATTTAGATATTATTGAAATTGATGCGGCAAGTAATACTGGAATTGATGATATTAGAGAATTACGTGAAAAAATCAAGCATATGCCCACGCAATCAAAATATAAAATATATATTATTGATGAAGTTCATATGCTTTCAAAAGGAGCATTTAATGCATTATTAAAAACTCTTGAAGAACCGCCAAAACATGCAATATTTATTTTAGCAACAACTGATCCTCAAAAAATTCCTTTAACAATTCTAAGTCGTGTGCAAAGATTTAATTTTAAACATATTGATACCAAAACAATTCTTAATCATTTGAAATATGTCTATGACAAAGAAAACATTTATTATGATAAAGAAGCGTTAGAATTAATAGCAAATCTTGGTAATGGCAGTTTAAGAGATTCATTAAGTATTGCTGATCAAGTTTCTATTTTTGCTGGAGATTCTTCTGTTAAATTAATCGATGTAGAAAAATTATTTGGAATTACTAACATTAAAAATATTATTGAATTAATTAATTTAGCCAATAATCATGAAATTAAAGAACTTTTAACAATAACTAGTAATCTATTTGAAAATGGAGTTGATGTTGAAAAATTAATAATTCAAATGATTGACCTTTTAAAAGACTATTTAATATATTCAAAAACTAATGCTGAAGATTTACTTAAAGTAGCAAATCCTACTCAATTAAAGTTGCTAACTATCTCATTAGATAAATCATACTTATTTATTAATGAATTAATAAGTATTTTAAAGGAAGTAAAATTTAGTGATTTACCAATACAATCACTTGAACTTGGATTTATTAAATTAGCATCGTTAAAAGCGTATGATGAAGATTTTATTAATACAATAGAAAGTCCAAAAATTAGTGAAAAACAAATAGTTGAAAATGATTTTTTAGAAGTAGATAATGATTTGTCAAAAAATAGTAATTCTTCAAAAAATAATAAAAATAATCTTAATTCAATGTTTGATTTAGCATCTATTGCTAATCAGAATGTTAAAACTTCAAATCTTGATATTAATGAACTTTTAGAAAAAACTCAGGAAATGGTTTTGGAAGAAAAAACTCAAGAAATCGATAAAAATTCTTTAACTAGTTCAATTATTTCTGATGTAAGTAATACTAATGATGATTTTGAAATAAATACCGAATATTTAGATTCTCCTGAAATACTTAATTTCGATATTTTAATTGATTGTTTAGTAACTAATCAACTTCAAAAAATCGATAAAAAAAATGGTAAAGATATTACTGATTATAAAACTATTGACAAATTATCTTACGCCATGATTCAAACCAAATTAGTTGACTCTAATTATCAAAATGCAAGAGATATTTTAGATGGGTTAGAAATTTTACAATCAAGTAAAGATTTTGTTTTATTCACTTCTCCTATTGATTTAAAAATTTTAACCTTAAATAAAAATGCTTATAAAAAAGATATAGTAGAAGCTGGTAATCTAATTTTTAACCGCTATGTTCATTTATTTGGAGTTACTAAAACGCAAATGGATGAAGCTAAAAAATATTGAAAAAATAATATTGAAGAGTTAAAAAATAGAGTTCCTAAGTCTTTAGAAGATTTATCCAAAAAGTATGATAAAAAATCAAAGGAAATGTCTTCTTGAGCAAAAGAAACTTTTGGAGAAATATTTGAAATAAAAGGAGATTAAGATGAATATAAATGAAATGCTAAAAAAAGCAAAACGCCTTCAAGACGAAATGTCTAAAGAAGAACATGAAATTGAAAAAAAAGAATTTGTTATTACCAAACAAGGAATTGAACTAGTAATGTTTGGAACAAGAAAAATTAAAGAAATAAAAATTAATGAAGCATTAATTGATCCAGATGACCCTGAATTGATTCAGGATTTAGTAATGCTAGCAGTTAATGAAGGAATTGATAAAATTAATGAAGCTTATGATGAATTAGGAGACCGCTATTCAGGGTCAGGATTGCCAATGTAATGAATGATCAAATAATTGAAGAATTAAGCAAAAAAATAAAATCTGCTTGTGGTTTATCTAAAAAACAAATAGAAAAAACGATCTTGTTTTTATTAAATTCAGATCAAGCTGAAATAGATAAAGGCTTTTTGCTTATTAAAGAACTAAAATCAAAAATTAGAAAATGCCAAAAATGTAATAATTTTTCTAATAACGACATTTGCGATATATGTTTAGATAAAACTAGAGAAAATAAGTTGATGATTGTAGAGCATTACCAAAATATTTCAAAATTTGAAGAATTAAACATTTATAAAGGTCATTATTTTATTTTAGAAGGTTTATATAAATTAAAAAATAATGATCAAGTAGTATTAAGCAATTTAGAAAAATTGATTTCAATGTCAAAAGAATACGATGAAATAATTTTGGCTTTATCATCTGATATTGAAGGTCAATTTACAATGCAATATATTCAAAAATTGTTGCGTGATAAAAATAAAAATATTAATGTTTATCAACTCTCAATTGGTATACCAATGGGAGCAGAAATAGAATATGTTGATCCGACTACCTTGAAACAATCATTAATTAATAAAGCTAAAATGTAAGGAATTAAATATGAAAAACAAAGGAAAGTTTATTGTAATTGAAGGTATGGATGGTTCAGGTAAATCAACCATTATTAAAATGTTCAAAAAATATTTATTAGATAACAATAAATTAGATAAATTTGTTTTTACTCGTGAACCTGGTAGTACTTTTTCAAAGGAAGCCGAAAAAATACGTGATTTAATATTGGATAATGAAAATGATTTTAGCTCAACAGTTGACGCTTTATTATTTGCAACTTCAAGAAGAATTAATTTAGAAAAGGGTATATGACCAGAATTAGAAAAAGGTAAAGTTGTAATTTCTGATCGCTATTGGCATTCTTCATTTGTATATCAAGGTATTTTAGGTAAAGCAGGATTAAAAGAAGTAAAAAAAATTAATCAAATTGCAACTAAAAATACCAAACCAAATTTTGTCATTTTTTTTGATTTAGAACCTCAAATATCAATAGAAAGATTAACTAATTTAAGAAATCATATGGACCGCTTAGAAAGTATGAATGTTAATTATTATATTAAATTAAGAAAGGCATATTGGGAAGTAATTAATGATAATCCTTCCACTTTTAGAGTTATTGATGCTTCTTGCCAAATTGATGAATTATTTGAAAAAGTGATAAATGTTCTTAAGGATGAAAAAGTAATATAGATATGACTAATTTTAATTATTTTGAAACTATTAAAAATCAAATTAAAAAAAATAAACTAAGTCAAGTTTATTTGTTTTGTGGTTTGCCTAATATTAATTTTTCAAGATATGTTATTCATTTTATTAATTCAGTTAATAATGAAAACTTTTCTAAAGAAGTTGAGTTAAATAACAAAGAAAATTATTTTTTAATTGATGGTAAAAACTCTATTATTAGTAAAGAACTAATTATAAGTGCAATAAAAAAATTAACTGAATCATCACTAGAAAATAAGAATAATAAAAAAATTCTTTTAATAAAAAATATTGAAAATGGTACACAGTTTACTTTGAATGCTTTATTAAAATTTTTAGAAAATCCTCCTAAAGATACAATTGTTATAATGACAACAAATAATAAAAATAATGTTTTAAAAACAATTAAATCTAGAGCATTTTTAATTAATATAAATTTTGAAAATTTTGGCAATATTCTAACTGAAAAATATGATGAATTTTTTAATTTATTTAATGATGATAAACTTTTTCAATATTTAAATAAAGAAGAGGCTTCTGATATTCTAGATAATCTTCTTAAAAATATTATTTTATTTCCCCAAAAACCATTAGATTTTCTAATTTATTTAAATAAATTAATTAATAAAGAAAATGCTAACTTAGTTATGTTTTTTATTTATATATTTTTTCAAGAGGCCTATTTATTTAGAAATGAAGCGAAAAACTCTTATATTTTGTTTGATAAAAAATATATTTCAATATTTTCAAAATTTAATGATTTAGTAGAATTAATAAAGATTATTAATGATTTTAGGAATACATTAAATACTAATGACAATCTACAATTGCAAAAAGCATCATTTATTGCTAAAATAGGAGAGTATTGTGGAATCTAAATTATTTATAGTTGGTACTCCTATTGGAAATTTAGATGATATTACATTAAGAGCTATGAAAACTCTTAATGAAGTTGATATTATTTTATGCGAAAATTGTAGAAATAGTCAAAAACTTCTTAATCACTATAAAATTTTTGATAAAAAATTAATAAGTTATCACAATTTTAACGAACATGAAATAAGTCCTAAAATAATTTCATATTTAAAGGAAAATAAAAATATAGCATTAATAACTGATGCAGGAATGCCTTGTATTTCTGATCCAGGTTTTGAAATCATTAGATTAGCTAAATTAGAAAATATTTCTATTGAGGTAATTGGCGGCCCAACAGCTTTTACTCACGCATTAATTAAAGCAAATCAAAGTAATAAATTTACTTTTTTAGGCTTTCTAAAAGATAGAAGTATTGCTAGACAAAATGAACTTAAAAAATTATCTTATGGCACTTATGTTACTTATGTATCACCACATAAATTAATAAGCACATTAGAAGATTTAAAAATCATTTTTAATGATGATATTAATTTATATTTAATAAAAGAAATGACCAAAATTCATGAAACTAGTTACGAAGGTAAACCATCAGATATTTTAAAAATATTACCTAAGCAAATTAAGGGTGAATTTACTTTGGTTTTTACCATTTCATTAAAGAAAAAAGAAAAAATTAATAAATACAAGAATTAAAAATAATCTATAAAAAAGAGATTTTTACCATTTTATTCCTTGTATAAATCTATAAAAATTGTCAAAATATCAAAAAAGAGCGCTATAAATAGCGTTTTTTTTTTTTTTTTTTTTAAAATGTCTTTCTACGCAAGGAGTTATTTAATAATGAATACATCAAAGAAAAAGAAAACTACTATTATTTTAGGAACTGCAATTGGAGTTTTAGCAACTTCAGCTATTATTGCTGGAATTGTTTATAGTAGAGCAACAAAGAAAAATGGCGAATATAATCCTAACAATATCCTAGATATTGGTGTTTCTGAACAAGATATTATTGATCAAAAACCAAGTAGTTGAGATAACAAAAATAAAGAAAGATTTGAAAAACTTAGACTTTATTTACAAAAATTAACTGAGGCTTTAGATAAATTAACAGAAAACGCTAAGAAAAACTTAAGCATTGAAGATTATAAAAAGACAATTGAAGATTTAGAAACTAATCTAAACCGAGCTGCTTCAGTAAAAAAAATCGTTGAAGAAAGTATTAAAAATTTAGAAAAATGACCAGAAAAGCAAAAACTTTTAAAAGAAGATAAAGCTAAATTGGATAAATCAGTTGAAGAAGCCAAAAAAGCTTTAGAACTTGCCAAAGTTAAATTACAAAGATTGCTTAGCGATAAAGATAAATTAAAAAACAAAATTAAAGAAATTATTGAACAAATTAATGAAACAGTTGAAGAATCAACTAAAGCAAACATTACTTCAGAAATCGACCGCTTTATTAAAAAATTAACTGATTTAAGCAATGTTGCTAAAGGTTTAAAAAATGATGCAACAAAAGCAGGCTTAACTGAAGAAGCCAATAATTTAGCTAAAGCAATTACTAAAGCAGAAAATGAAATTAAGAGACTAAAAGAACTTAAAGCTAAATTAACTGATGCTGAACAAAAGAAAAATCTTGAAGAATATGCTAAACGATTTGAAGAAAAAGTAACTAAAGCAATAGAAAAAGCTAATAAAACTACTGATCTTGAAACTTTAAAAGAAGCAATAAAAGATCTTGAAGAACTTAAAAAAGAAGGTGAAGCTGCTAAGAAACTAGCAGAATCTTTAGGTTTACCACAAGTAGCTAATAAAATCGAAGAAAGCATTAAAAAATTAGATAAAGCTATAGCTGATGCTAATAAAAAAGTTGCAGAAAAAGAACTTGAAATTGCTAAATTAAAAGAAGAAGCTAAACAATTATTAGAAGCCTTAACTAAAGCAATAGAAGAAGCTAAAAAAGCTAACACTTTAGAAGAATTAAATAATGCTATTACTAATTTAGAAACAAAAATTAAAGAAGCTAATGACTTAATTGAAAAACTAGAAAAAGCTTCATTAACTAAAGAAAGTGATGAACTTAAATTAAAAGTAGCCGAAGCTAAAAGAATCTTAGAAGAAACTAAAGCTAGAAAACAAGCTGAAGAAAATCGAGTTAATTTATTAAAAGAAAAAATTAATAAACAAGTAGAATCTTTAAAAGAAAATACTAAAAAAACCAAAGAAGCAATAAAAATAGAACCTTTAGAAAAAAGTCTTGAAGCTTTAGCTAAAGAAATTGAAAACTCTGAAACATTATTAAATGAAGCCAAAAATGATAAATCAAAAACTAGCCTTACAAATGAAATTAAAACTTTAGAAGATGAAATTGCAAAGGCAAGAGCAGAACAACAAGCTTCACAAAAAAGATTAGAAGAACTTAGAAAAGCTCATTCAGAACTTGAAGCTAAAGTAAATGAAGCTTTACAAAAGGCTGACAATGCTCTTAGTGAAGCCAAAACTAATGAAAATAGTGATGATGTAGCAAAATTAACTGATATTTTAGCAAAATTAACTGACTCAAAAAATGAGTTAGATAAAGTTCAAACTGAAGCAACTAATAAAAATGAAACTGAACTTGCTAAAAAATGTCAAGATAAAAAATCAGAAGTTGATTCTTGAATTACTAAAATTACAAGTCAAAAAACAAAAGATGAACAAAAAGCTAAAGAAATAGAAGAAAATAAAGAAAAAATTACCAAACAAATTGAAGAATTGACTAAAAAAGAAAAAGCTTTAGAAGAAGCATTAAAAAGTGATGATAAAGCTAAAATCAATAAAGCCATTAGTGAACTTGAAAGCGAGATTACTAAAGCTAATGACTTACATAATTTAACTAAAGATGAACCTAAATTAAAAACTAAATCTGAAAATTTAAAAAATAAAATTACTGAAGCAAAAACTAAAGTAGATGATGCTAAAAATAAATTAGCTGAAATTGAAAATAAAGAAAATGAAGCTAAAAAAGCCGCTAATCAAGCTAAACAAGAACTTAATGAAGCCTTAAAAGAAGTTGAAGAAGCTAAGAAAACTGAAGATTTAGATAAACTAAATAAAGCTAAAGAAAAATTAGATAAAGCAATTACTAAAGCTGAAGCAGCTAAAAAATTAGCTAATGAAGCTAAATTGCCAGAAGTATCTAAAGAATTAGAAAATTTAATTAAGAAAGCTAAAGAAGAACAAAAAGAATTAAACAAAAAAATTGCTGAAGTTGAAACCAAAAATCTTGAAGCAATCAAGAAAAAAATCACTGATGCAACTAATAAATTAGAAACTGAAATTCAAAAAGCAACTACTGCTTTAGGTTTTGAACATAATTTAGAAAAAATTCAACAATCATTAAGTAGCATTACTGATGAAATTACTATTGCTACAAAAATAAAAAATGATACTGAAGCAAATCAAAGTAAATATCAAACAGAATTTAATAATCTTAAAGCTAAACTAACTGAAGCAAATACTAAAAAAACATCGTTAGAAGAACGTAAAACTAAAATTGAAAATGAAAGAAAAACTGCTGAAGAAAATTACAAAGAAGCAGAACGTTTAGCTAATGAAGCTATTAAAAAATATGATGATCATCACAATACTATTACTGAAGTTCAAAGTGCTATTAATGATTTAAAAGCAGCTTTAGAAAAAACTGAAGCAAGTGAAACTGAAGCAACTAATATTGAATATAATGAATTAAAACAAAAAGCAACTGAATTAAAAACTAAAATTAATCAAAAACTAGTTGAAGCTAACCAAAAATTAGCAGCTTTAAAGAGTGCAGAAGAACAAGAAAATCAAAGAATATCAGCTTTAAAACAAGAATTAAAAACTGCAACTAAAAATTTAGAAGATGCTTTAAAAGATTATCAAAAACAAACTTTAATTGATCAAAAACAAGAATCATTAGATAAAGTTAAAGCACAACTTGATTTAGCAAATACCTTAGACAAAAAAATTACTGATAATAATGACCAAACTAAAACTGACCCTGAATATACAGAATTTAAGCAAAAATTAGATTCTGTTACTTCAACATATGAAACTGAAAAAACTAATTTAGCTAAAGCAAAACAAGAAATTGAAAATAAAGTTAAAAATTTAGAAACAGAAACTAATGATGCTCTTAAAAAAGCCAATGATGCTATTACTTCTAATAAAGAAACTGATTTACAAAGTGCTTTAGATAAATTAAAAGAAATTAAAAATAAAGCAACTGCATTAAAAAATGAAATTTCACCAAAAGGTTATCAAATAGAAACTAATAAAGTAATTAAATTTGAAGAAGATTTATCAAGCAAGATTACTGAAGTAGACAATAAATTAAATGCTGAAAAGAATCGTATTAAAGCAGTAGCCAAAGCACTAGATCAAGCGCAAACATCCTTAGATCAAGCAATAAAAAATGTTACTGATAATAAAGATAATGTTACCAAGCTAACTGAAGCATTGACCACTTTACAAGCAACCATAACAACTACTGAAGGCATTGTAAATCAATATGATAAACCTGAAAATAATAGTGTTTCTTCATTAAAAGAAAAATTAAATAAATTAAAAGAAACATTAAAAACTGCAAAACAAACTAAAAAAAATTTAGAAAAAGAAAATAAAGAAAAAACTGAGAAAATCGATAAACAAGTAGATGACGCTAAGAAAAAAGCCGATGAAGCTATTAAAAAAGCCGATGATGCCTTAAAACAAGATCCACCTAAAAAAGATGATTTAGATAAAGCTAAAAAAGATCTAGAGGACGCCAAAAAAGATTTAGATAAAGCTAAAGAAGAAGCCGGCAAAAATCATTATGATGAAAAATCTAAAGAAGCTGAAGAAAAATCTAAAGAAGTAGATAAAAAATTAAAAGAAATTACTGATAAATTAGTAGACGAACAAGCAAAAGAAACCAAAAGAATTGCCGAAGTTAAAAAAGCACTTGAAGATGCAATTGAGTCATTAAAAACAATAAATGATAAAGTTAAAACTTTAGATGGTGTTGATGAATTAAAAGAAAATACAGAAAAATTAAATAAATCAATTTCTAATGCAATTACTACAAAAACAACATATAACATAGCTCAAAATCAAGCAGTTCCAGAATTAAAAACTTTATTAAATGAATTAAGTACTTTAATTAATGATGCTAATAAAAACCTTGAAGAAAAAAACAAGGAAATGTTTAATAAAATTAACTCTACTAATGATAAAGTAAGAGAAGCTCAAAAAGCAGTAGTTGATGCTATTAAAAAGGCTAAAGCAACTCCCGATAATAATGTTAGTGAACTTGAAAAAGCAGTTGAAACTTTAAATGAAGCTAAAACTAAGGCAGAAGAAGCAAAAAATTTAGCTACAACTAATAAATATCAAGAAAAAGTTACTGAAGCACAAGCTTTAATAAATCAAGTCGAAACTCAATTAGCTAAAACAAGTCAAAAATTAGAAGATGCTAAGAGCGGAAAAATCACAAGAATTATTAATGAAATTAATGATGAAATATCAAAAGTAAAAACTGCTGAAACTAATGCTAAAAATGTTGAAGAAAATATTGATGAATTAGAGGAAAAATTATCACTATTTGAACAAGCAATTACACAAGCGATTGCTAAACATTCAGATTTACAAAAAGATGAATGAGTTAAAAAACAACAAACTATTCTTAAAAAACTTGCTGATTTAAAAACCACAACAGATGAAGCTAACAACACCTTAGCTACTTTAAAAGCAAAACAACAAAAGAATAAAGCATTAGTTGAAAAAGCATTAAAAGATGCTAACGATTTAGCAATTCCCGCTAAAACTAAAGCAAATAATGCTATTTCATCTAAGGAAATTTCAAAAATAAAAGCTGCCCTTGAAGATTTAGAAAAAGCTATTGAAAAAGCTACTGAAGCAAAAACTTTGGCAACTAATAAGCATTATTCAGCTAAGCAACTTGAAGCTAACAATTTATTAAATGAACTTAATAAATTAAAACAAGATACTCAAAATGCTTTAGATGAAGCCAATCGTACCGAACAAGAAAGAATTAACAAATTAAAACAAGAAATATCAGAAATGATAACTAATCTTGATACTGCAATTAAGGAAGTTCAAAAAGAACATACAACTTCTAGTTCTTTAAGTGATGATATCGATAAATTAGAAAAAACTATTAGTAATGCAGAAAAATTATTATTAAAAATTAATAATGAAACCGCTTTAACTTCAGAAAAATCTACTTTAGAAACTAAAATAGATGAAGCTAAAAGAGAATTACAATCAGCAAATCAAGAAAAGCAAAGATTAATTGAACTTGAAGCTGCTAGAATAAAAGCAAAACAAGACATAGCAAAATTAGATCATTTAACAGAGCAACAAAAAAATGAGGCAAATAGTAAAATTGATGCTGCTAAAACTAAAGAACAAGTAGAAAACGTTGTTAAAGAATATACAGAAATTAATAAGCAAAATCGAGATGCAAAAATTGCTGAATTAAAAAATAAAATTAACACATTAACAAACAAACTTAATCAAGCTAACAATAATGCTGATTCAGCAAATGACCATCTTACCTTAGATAATGCAATTGTTGATTTAGAAAAACAAATAAAATCAGCGCAAGATTTTGTTGATGAATATAATGAAACAAAATATCCTGAAATTAATGATGATGTAAATTCATTAAAAAATCTAATAGAAACTTCTAAAGCAAAATTACAAACCGCTAGAAATAAATTAGTACAAGAAAAAAAAGCATTAGATGAAAAATTAAGATTAGCCAAACAAAAATTAGTTGAAGCAATTAATAATGCTAATGAAATAATTAAAAATAAAGATAAAAGTAAGTTTGAAGAAGCTAAAACTAAGTTACAAGAAGCTAAAACCGAACTTGAAAATGTAAAAACTGAAGCAGAAAATAAGAAATATCAAAAAGTTATTGATGATGCTAACTTAGAAATAACAAAAGCTGATGATAAAATAGCAGAAGTAGATGCAAATATTTATATTTATAATGTTCAATTTAATGTTGATAGCGATCGTAAAAAGTGACTTCCTTCAACATTTATAACTTCTTTTAATTATACAGTTACAAATCATCCAAGCAGTGATTATTTAGTTTCACATGAACACAAAGCTAATGATTTAACCGGAAAAGTATATGCAAGATTTACTTTTAGTTTAAGAAGCAATCCAAAAATAAAAGCATATAGAGATTTTGTTTTTAGTGACTTTAGAAAATATGAACCATTTAAGATGCAAAATTTAACAGCCAAATCTTCTAATGCTTATACAGTAGAACGAATCTACAATAGTATAAGAAATTCAGGAAATTATTATGATGCTTTAAAAGATTATGCAACTTGAAATCAAAATGATAAAGAACGTGATGAAATTATTGAAATTCATGATTTAACTTATGATGAAGATAGTAACAAAATTACTTTTAGATATAAAGTAACTAGAAAGAATGTTCCAACTGCTGATAGCTATACTTCAACATCTATGCAAGATCAAGTTTATGAATCAGACTTGCAAACGTTAGATGTTAGAGCAGCTTTAGAAAATGTTCACCGTGGTTATGTTAATTATTATAATCCAACCTTTGATGTTAATAATAAAGATAGATTAGCATCTGATGTTGATAAGAATCACCAAAGTGATATTACTTTAAAAACTGAATTAAAAGATCAATTTGAATATGAAATTACTCATATTAGTCCTAATGATGAAACTGGTGAATTAACAATAAAAGCAACTATAAAATCTAAGAAATTCCCAGATATTAGTAAAGAGTTTGAATATAAAATCACTGGATTTAAAAAAGATGATCAAAAACCAAAACCTGTCGATTTTGAATTTGATTGAAAAGAAAATAACTTCTCAAATATGTTGCAACTTGGGCAAATTTTCAGAGAAGGATTTAATGAGGATTATAGTGTATACTATAATTTCAATTATGATGATAGTAAATTTGTAACATCAAATGAAAACTATAGATATTATGAAAAACCTGTGGATGAAGCTAAATATTTAGGTAATGGAAAATATAAAGTAAAATATAGACAAAAGAAAAGTGTTATAGTCTCTAGAAATAGTGATGGTAGTTATGTTACAAAAGATATTATTTACGAATATGAACAAATAATTGACTTTTATGATGCTGCTTATATACATTATAGAGTAAGTCTTTTATATCGTTTATATTCTGATGCTTGATTCATTTTAAAGTGAATTGTTAACAAAAATAATCTTGATCAATTCAAACCTAAAGTCGAAACTATTCAAGAAATAATCGAAAAATGAAAAAAAATAGAATCTAGATTTTATGATCATAGAGAAGAAGTAAAAAGCAATAAAGATTTAATGATGGAAACATATAAAAAAGTTTATGAAGCATACATTGAAATAATGAAAAAGTGTGAAGAATTGAACTTACCTGGTTTTTTAGACACTAAAAAAAGTGTAAATGAAAGAATGTCAGAATATGTTCAAAACTATAGAAAACAATATAAATTTACTAATCCAATTGCTCCTGATGAAATTTTTGAATAATTAATATGAAAATTTAAAAATACAAATTATATATTTATCTACATAAATTTAATAGAAAACAACATGAAGCGCTTTATTTATGTACTTCATGTTTTTATATATATTTAAAATGATAATTTATGTTAATTTGATAACTTTATTGAGAATAATTCCATAAATTTAAAATTAGCACTCTTTTTAATCAAGTGCTAAAATTGTGCTATAATTTGTTTTAAATAAGTAAAAACAAGGAGGTAAAATTATGGAATTTTCATATACACCTAATAATGAAAATAAAGATCCTTTAAAAGAATTTGGAAGGAATTTAACTGAACTAGCATCTAAAAATAAATTAGAACCTGTTATAAATAGGGACGAAGAAATTAGATCCTTAGTTAGAATATTGAGTAGAAAAACCAAAAACAATCCAGTTTTAGTGGGGGAACCTGGAGTTGGAAAAACAGCAATTGTTGAAGGATTAGCTAGAAAAATAGTTGAAAATCAAGTGCCAGAAAATTTAAAAAATAAAGAAATAATTGAAATAGATTTACCAGCTTTAGTTGCCGGAACTCAATTTCGTGGACAATTTGAAGAAAGGCTTAAAAAAATAATAAAAAAAGTTGAAGAATCAAATGGCAACATTATTCTATTTATAGATGAAATTCATATGATAGTAGGTGCTGGAGGAACTAATGAAGGATCAATGGATGCCGGAAATATGTTAAAACCATTAATGGCACGTGGACAACTACACTTAATTGGTGCAACTACACTCGATGAATATCGTGAAAATATTGAAAAAGATCCTGCACTGGAAAGAAGGATGCAAAAAGTTTATATTGAAGAACCTTCTGTATCTGATACTATAACTATTCTTAGAGGAATAAAAGAAAGATATGAAACATATCATGAAGTTAAAATAGAAGATGAAGCATTAGTTGCAGCTGCAAATTTATCAGCAAGATATATTTCAGATCGTTTTTTACCAGACAAAGCTATTGACTTAATTGATGAAGCGGCGTCAAATATTAAGACCGAAATGAATTATTTACCCGAACCATTAGAAAAAATCAATCAAAAAATTGCTAAATTAGAAATAGAAAAAGCGGCTTTATCGCAAGAAGATAATAAAAAAAATAAAGAACACCTTTTAGATATTGATAAACAATTATCAATATGCAAGGTAGAAAAATCTGATCTTGAAAAAAATTGAAAACTTGAAAAAGATGATATTCAAAAATCATCTTCAATTAAAGAAAATATTGAAGAATTAAAAAGCAAGTTACCTTTATTACAAAGCGATGGAAATTATTTAGAAGCATCAAAAATCATGTATGTTTTAATTCCTGAATTAGAAAAAAAACAATCTGACATTGAAAAAAGATTGGCTTCTAGAAAAATTAGACTAATAAAAGAAATAGTTGATTCAGAAGAAGTTGCTTCTATCGTAAGCAAGTGAACTAAAATTCCAGTTAATAAGTTATTAGAAAGTCAAAAACAAAAACTTGTTAATTTAAATGAAACACTATCAAAAAGAGTAAAGGGCCAAGATATTGCTATTAAAAGAGTTGCCGAAGCAATTCAAAGAGCTAAAGCTAATATTAATGACCCTAATCGTCCTATTGGTTCATTTATGTTTCTAGGACCTACTGGAGTTGGTAAAACCGAATTAACTAGAGCATTAGCTGAAAGTTTATTTGATGACGAAAACCACATGATTAGATTAGATATGTCTGAATATATGGAAAAACATTCGGTAAGTAAGTTAATAGGTTCTCCTCCAGGATACATAGGTTTTGAAAAAGGTGGGCAATTAACTGAAAAAATTAGACAAAATCCTTATTCTATTGTTTTGTTTGATGAAATAGAAAAAGCTCATATCGATGTCTTAAATTTATTATTACAAATTATGGATAATGGTACTTTAACTGATAGTAAAGGTAGAATAGTAAATTTTAGAAACACTATCATTATTATGACAAGTAATGTCGGAAGTTCTGAAATTATTTCAAAAACCTTAACACAAGAAGGAATTAAGAATTTACTATTAAAATCATTTAAACCAGAATTTATAAATAGAATTGATGAAATTATTCCATTTAATTCGTTGACTTTAGAAATCGTAGAAGAAATTGTTAAACTTGAACTAAATAAATTAAAGAAGCGTGTAAAGGATAACCAAGATATTGAATTAAATTTCAATAATGATGTAATTAAATTTATTGCCGAAAAAGCATATGACCCTGCTTTTGGTGCTCGGCCAATAAGAAGATTCATTCAAAGAAATATTGAAAATGAACTAGCTTTAAATATTATTGAGGGAAAAATTTCAGAAGGATCAAATATTCCAATTATCTTAGATAATAACCAAATAAAAATTATTTATGATAAAAAACAATTAAATTAAAAAATGCTCACAATTTTATGTGGGCATTTTTTATATGGTACACCCTGTGGGTCTCGAACCCACGACCCAAGGATTAAGAGTCCTTTGCTCTGCCAACTGAGCTAAGGGTGCATTGCAAACAAAAATATTATAAATGATTTTTTTTAGGAATAAAAATTTCACTATGTTTTTAATATTTTTTTCATATTGCTAAGTTATTTTTTTCATAAAAAATGCATAAATACTTGCCTTGTTATAATGATTGTAATTTATAAAAATTAATTAAATAAAAATAAAGAAGAGGAAATAGAGAAATGAAAAAATATAAAAAAATTATCTTATTAACACTAGTACCTTCAATTTCATTTTTAGGGCTACCTTTTGTAGCTTCGTCATGTGATGATGCTACTAATGTATTAAACAATATAGCAAGCAAGGTTAATTTTAATATTGAAAATAAAACGACAAAAATTGCTAGTGAAATCAAAAAGGAAGATATTAAAATCTCAAATTTTGATGAAACTAAATATGAAGCAAGTATTTTAAATTTAACCCCATCTGGAGATACTCTTAAAGTTAAATACCAATTAAAGGACAAAAAAACCGGCAAAACAAGTAGAGAATATGAAACAACTATCACAGGTTTCAAAAGTTCACAAAATATGCCATTAGATGATATCGCTAAAAAAGTAACATTTGATGTTAAAGATAAAACTACAAAAGAATCAAAAGACATAAAAGAAACAGATTTAATCACTAATAATCTTGATAAAGAAAAATATGAAGTTGTGATTAAAAATCTTTTAGCATCTAATAAAACTCTTAAAGTCAAATATCAGTTAAAAGAAAAATCTACAGGTAAATTAAGTAATGAATTTGAATATGAAATTACTGGATTTAAATCATCTGAAATTGTAGAACCTAATGAAGAAGTTAAAAAATTAACTGATTTTGCCAAAACTTTAACTACAAAATATGATAGTGACTTAAATTCGAAGGATGCTAATGAACTTGAAACTAGTAAAATTAGTCTATTAAATAACAATCAACCATTATCATCTGAATATTCAGTTGAAGAATTAAAATTCATTAATGAACCTGCTACTGAAGATGAAATAAATAATGGTATAAGACAAATTTCATTTAAACTTAAAAAAGGAAATTTAGTTTCAAATTCTATTACTGCAAATATAAGTACACATAAAACAAATAAGAAAAATATTTTAGATTTAAGAGAAAAAACAAAAACTCTTTTCAATTTAAGTAATACTGCTAAAGCTAAGGAAATTTTAGATTCTCTTGAAGATGGTAGTATTTTAAATGTTGATTATAAAACTGGCACAGTTTCAAATAAACCATATAATGATCCTGATAGAACAACTTTATTTACTTACAATAAAAATGAAATACCATTTGGTACTTCATTTGCAAGTGAAAATAATTTATCTAAATTTAATGAAGTTAACAATAAAGTTAAATTAGTAAAGAAAAACGGCAAGTATGCTTTGAAATTTTATTTAGCTAAGTATGATTTTAAACACCCAGAAAATAGAAGAATTGATTATAAAGAAACTGAAACTAATGAAATGCAATCAAGTTCATTAACAATATCTGAATTAAATAAACTTATTGATAATTTGAATGATTCATCATTTAAATATGAAAATGCAGAAAATACTTTAGTTAAAGAAGCTAAAAAAGAAAAAATAAGTTTAGTTAATCCAATTTCAAATGTAAATTTATCAATAAAAAGTTTGACTCCAGATTTAATTAAAAGTGAACTAAATTTTGTTGCAACACTTACTTATACTGATGAAAATGGCGCAATAATAGAATCAAAATCTAAATCATTTAAAATAACAGGTTTTAAAGTAGATGATTTAAAATCAGAATTTGACAATATATCATTAGAGTATAAAAGTGGTGATAAAAGCTCTATATTGCCTAGCTCTGTAAAAGAATCGGATATTAAAATTCTTAAAAATTCACAAGAACATACATTTACTAATGGGGTTACATCTAAAATAGAAATTATTAGCAAAAATGATACAACTGGTGAAGTAATAGCTAAACTAACATTGATAAAAGATGGCAAATCTAGTTCAGCAAATTATACAATCACAGGATTCAAGAAAAAAGACTTTAATTTAGATGAATTAATTACTAGAATAACTGTAGAAACCTCTTCTGCTATTGATAAAAATAATACATTAGCATCTACAATTAATGAAAGTAATATTGAAGTAATTGATCCTCAAAATCAATTAGATAAAGTAGATGTTACTAAACAAATAGTTTCATATGATAATCAAACAGGTACTTTAAAAATTAAAGTAACTATTAAAGATAAAAGTTCAAGCGAAACTAAAGAAAAAGAATTTGAAATTAACGGTTTCAAAACCGAAGAAGGCTTAGAATCAATGTATGAAGCATTGAAAAAAGCAGCTAAAGAAAATAAATTATTTAAAAAATTAACTGAAGATGAAATAAAACAAATTGAAGAAGAATATAAAAAGTTAAAAAATAAAACAAAAGGTTTATATTTAGCAACAAGTACATGAAGTTATGGTTCTAGTTCAAAAAATGCAAAAAAATCCGATGCTCCTAAAATTAATCCTCATTTCCTTGATGAAAAATTTAATAATTCACCTAAATATATGGATTTAATTAAAAAGCATTTATTAAATTCGGAATTTAAAACAAAAGGTATAAAAGCAGTATATATTACTAAAACAAGTGAAGGAAAATATGTTATTAAATTTAAGTTTGTTCATGTTACTATTGGAACAGAATTAAATTCTAAAAAAGATAAAGGATCGGCAACCGAAACTGAAGAATTCACTTGAGAATTAAACTAAAAATTAACTAGCAAGTTGCTAGTTTTTTATTACCTTTTTTACTAAAAGCAAAAAACTAGACATTTTCATATAGAATTAATTATATTAATTTAAGGAGTTTTTTTAATGTTAGAAGTTATAGGACTTAGTAAAGTTTTTCCAGATAAAAAATTGTTTACTAATGTTAATTTAAAATTTTTACCTGGAAATGTTTATGGAATAATAGGTGCTAATGGTGCTGGAAAAAGTACTTTTTTAAGAATATTAAGTAATGAAATTGAAGCTAGTGAAGGTCAAATAATAAAAGATAAAAATGCTAGAATGAGTGTTTTAAGTCAAAATCAAAACGAATTTGATAATTACAATGTTACTGATGTTGTTATTATGGGTAATCAAGAAATGTATAACATTAATATTGAAAAAAATAAAATATATGAAAACCCTGAAGCAACAACAGAAGATTATGAAAGAGCTAGTTTATTAGAACAAAAATATGGTGAAATGGGTGGTTGAAATGCTGAAAATGATGCCCAAACATTACTTTCTAATTTAGGAATTGTTCCTGAAAAATGAAATTTAATGATGAAAGATTTAAAAGCTAATGAAAAAGTTAAAGTATTATTAGCAAAAGCATTGTTTGGTAATCCAGATATTTTAGTAATGGACGAACCAACTAATAGATTAGATTTAAAAACCATTAAATGATTAGAAAATTTTTTAATGGATTATCCCAACATTGTTATAGTAGTTAGTCATGATAGTGACTTTTTAGATGAAATTTGTACTCATATTGTTGATATTGACTATTCAGAAGCAAAATTGTTTGTGGGAAATTATACTTTTTGAAAATCTTCGAGTCAATTACTAATTGAAATGCAACAAAAACAAAACTTAAGAAAAGAAGAACAAGCACAAAAATTAAAAGAATTTATTGCTAGGTTCTCTGCTAATGCTTCTAAGTCAAAACAAGCTACAAGTAGAAAAAAACTTCTTGAAAAAATTCAAATTGATGAATTAAAACCTTCATCTAGAAAATATCCTTTTATTAAATTTGAATTAAATAGATTGCCAGGAAAACAAATATTAAATGTTGAAAAAATAAGCTATAAAAATGAACTTGGTAATTATTTATTTAATAATGTTTCATTTAATTTAAAACCAGGGGACAAAATGGTGATTATTGGCGAAGATGACATTGCTAAAACAAGATTATTGGAAATTTTAATAGGTAAAATTAAACCATTAAGTGGCGATGTTAACTGAGGTATTACAATAAAACCTAATTATTTTCCAAATAATAATTTAGAATATTTTGCTCAAAAAGAAACAATTTTAGAATGAATTAGTAAATGACCTTTAAATAATTCTACCCAAGAAACTAAAGATAATAGTGATTCAAGAATGAGGTCTTTTTTAGGAAGAATGCTTTTCTCAAATGATAGTGTATTTAAAGATGTTACCGTTACAAGTGGGGGCGAGAAAGTAAGATTAATGTTTTCGAAACTTATGTTAGAAGAAAGCAACTTTTTGATCTTTGATCAACCACTTGATCATTTAGATTCCGAATCTATTGATTCACTTATAGAAGCAATTAAAACTTATAAAGGATCATGCATTTTTACTACTTATAATAGAGCAATGATTAAAGAATGTGCTAATGTTATTTTAGAAATTAAACCAAATGAAAGTTATCTTTTTTATGGTTCGCTTGAAGAATATGAAAAAGCTATGGGATACTAATAAAACTATAGTTTTAAATATAAAAAAACACCATCAAATTAAACATTTTTTTTGGAAATATTTCATAAGAAAATACTTTTTTACAATTTATTAAAAGTAAAAATTTACATTAAAAAATTCTAATTAATTGATGTTTTTTTGTCAATAATATCTACTTTATGAAATATTAGTCTAAAAAATTTGTTTTTTATATAAAATTGCCTTAAAAGATTAACAAAAAAAGAAAGGCGGTTAATTTATGATTAAGAAAAATAAACGTATTTTGTCGGTTTCCATTGGTTTTACAATAGCAACAGTAGTTACCACTTCTATTGCCATTGTTGGAACATATTTTGTTGTTAACCACAAAAATCCCACTTTATCAACTTTAGAAAATTTTGATATTGTTAATAAAAATAATAATTTACCCATTACTGCCAATGATTTTGTTAATAAGTGAAAATTAGAAAAAAATAATTTAAATGCAAATATTTTTAATAATTTCTTTGATTTAAAAACAGGCAATGAAAATATTAAAAAAACACTTGAAAATGCTATTGTTAATGCAGAAGTTACAAATTATAATCAAGAAGTATCTTTAAAAATAACTTATTCTAACTTAAATAATAAAAATAGTACTTTTGTTAGGGAATTTATTTTAAAAGGATTTAAAAGTGACGAAATATCTAAATATAAAATTGATGAAACTAAAACTAAGATAACTAGAAATAAAAATGTTCCATTAAGAGACTTTATTAATATTTTTAATGAATATTCTAATTCATTTATCGAAGGAAAAGGTTTACTTGAAAAAAGATGATTTGACAAACTTAAATCTTTATTAGATATTAAAACTGCCAATGGAGAAATATTAAGTAATATTAATTATTTTAAATCTATAAAAAATAATCCTTTTGATATTTTACCTAGCAAATTAATGTTAAGTGTACAATTTCAAAAAGAACTAACTAGAAGTGATGGAACAAAATACCTAATTAATTCTAGAAATGTAATGTATGATATTAATTTTAATGATGATTTAAAGAATACATTAAAAGATGAATTTGATAGTTTTATAAAAACTATTGACTGAAAAATAAAAGAGGTTTTAAATTATAAAACGCTTCCTTCAAAAATAAATGAAAGCAACTTTAAAGAATTATTCAATTCAAACTATGACTTTAAGTTTGAATTTTTTCCTAATGATAAAGAGGGTAAATTAGATTTAAAATTGACAATAACTTTAAAACAAGATCCAACTTTAACTATAACTAAGAAATTTAGTTTTCAAGGACTCTTAAGAGAAGAATTTATTTAAGGGGGTGCAAAATGACAAAAAATAATAAAAAAATTTTGTTTATATCTTTGGGTTTTTCTGCATTAATGGTAGCAACCACAACAGCTGCAGTAATTACTACATATTATCTTAATAATAAAAATTCAAAACAAAATGATGCAACAAATTTGGAATCATTAAAAGTTGAACAAGTTCAACCAAAGATTCCTATGACTGCTCATGATTTTTTAGAAAAATGAAAAGAAGAAAATTTTAAGCTAGATTCTAAATTTTTTAATGAATATTTCAAATTCAATATTTCTAAGGAGTTAATTAATAAAGTTAAAGTTTCATTTTTAATTGACAACTTAAGTAGAGATATAATTTTGAAAATTGCCATTATTAACAATAATTCGATGAGTTATACAAAAACCATTACTTTAAAGTGTTTTATGATTGATAAAAATTATTTCTATTCTATTGATAAAAAAACAACTAATATTATTAAAAAACCTAATCAAAACTTTTCAACAATTAATGAACTAATCAATTCAATCAATGCAGGTAATTATGACAAAGAAAAAATAATAAAATTATTTGAGGAATATTTTGATGTTGTATCTGAAAATAATGAGAAATTACTTGAAATAAATTATGCTTCTTTAAATAAAAACAAATTAACTTTATATGCAATATTTGGTAAAGAAATAGAACTTCCAACAGGAGAAAAAATTACAATAAAATCAAAATTGACCGAATATGAAATTGATTTAGAAAATGAATTTTTTAATCTTGATAAATTATTAATTTCTCAAATTATGGAGCAACATAAAGGCCAATACTTATCAATAAAAAATGGTATTGCTAAATTACCAAGTGAAATTAAAAAATCCGATTTAAATATACCTATTATTGATAATTTTGATGTTATTATTAAATTATTAAAACCTGATGATAAAAATTCAACTTTAACAGTTTCGTATGTTATAAAAAGTCGTCGTTCAAACTACGAATTTGCCAATGAACAAACATTTAAAAATTTAGAGTAATTTAATAATGAAGTAATTTCATTATTTTTTTTGATATTATTTTAATAATTTATAATGAAAATTTAAGGATGTTAAAATGAAAAATGTTGATGAAAAAATTCTTAATGAATTTGAAAAAAAATATAATGAAAATAAAGAAAATCTAATAATAGAAAATGCTATTGTAAAAAATGGAATCAAAGCAAGTTCAATGAATAATGAAATTGTTAAAAAACACAATTTTGAATTTTCTATTGAAACAAAATCAGGTAGTATTACTAATCAAAAACAAAGTGGTCGTTGTTGAATTTTTGCTGCATTAAATATGGCAAGAATAAAAATAATGAAAGAACTAAATATAGATTCTATTGAACTTTCACAAAATTATATTCATTTTTATGACAAGTTAGAAAAAGCAAATACTTATCTAAATTTTATTATTAATGAAGGAATTGAATTAGATACTAATGATAGATTATTTATGTTTTATAATGAAAGTCCAATTCAAGATGGAGGATTCTGAGAATTTTTCATTGATTTAATTAATAAATATGGAATAGTACCCAAACAAGCAATGAATGAAACTTTTCAAAGTGAGGCAACAAGCGCAATGGTAACCCAAATTAATTGAAGATTAAAGGCTTATGCCGCCTTAATAAGAAAAGCACACAAAAATAATAAAGCTAAAGAAATTGAACAATTAAAAAAATCGGCTTTATATGATGTTTATAATATTTTAGTTAAATCTTTAGGTAAACCTCCTAAAAAATTTACTTTTGAATATCAAGATAAAGATAAAAAATTTCATAGAATTAGCGACATCACTCCATTAGATTTTTATAAAAAATATGTTAATGAAGAACTTAATAATAAAGTAAATTTAACTAACGATCCTCGTGAAAAATTTCCTTACAATCATTTAATTCATTCAAATTATTATAAGAGTGTTAATGAAGGACAAGGATTAAACATGTTAAATGTTACTATTAAGGACCTTAAATTATCAATGATTAAAACTCTTAAATCAGGTGAAAGTGTTTGATTTGGTTGCGATGTAGGTACATTTAGCGATAATAAAACAGGTATTATGGATCCTGAATTATTTAATTATGACTTGACTTTAACAAAAACCCCTGAATTTAATCGTAAAGATAGATTTGAATTAAGAGCATCAGTAATTAGTCATGCTATGAATATGGTTGGTGTAAATTTGGATGAAAATGATCAACCTATTTCTTGAAAAGTCGAAAACTCATGAGGCGACGAAGTTGGAAAAAAAGGAATTTTTTCAATGAGTGACTCTTGATTTGATGAATATAATTACATGGCCATTGTGGATAAAAAGCACTTGACTAAAGAAATATTAGAAGGTTTAGATAAAAAACCTTTTGAAATAGATCCTTGAGATCCTCTTTGTTAATAATAAATAAAGCACTATCAATAGTGGTGCGCTAGAAAGTAACATGAAGTGCAACACCTATGTGCTTCATGTTTTATTTTATATTTTTTAAAAGTTAAAAAACAAAAATACACTAAATATTAGTGTTTGAGTATATTTGAAATTAGTTTATTAAGCAAATATTTTGTTATATTCTTCTATTAATTCTTTTTCGTATAAAGCATATGAGGATTTTCAATTAAAAATTTTTCTACGTTTAAAATTAATTCTTTCTGTGGCAATTTGAATTTCATTAATATCAATTTCATTAAAATTAGTGCCTTTAGCAAAAATTCTTCTAAAAATACCATTTCAATTTTCATTACTTCCTTTTTGTCATGAAGCATATTTATCAGTAAAATATACAAATATATTTAATTTGTAAGCTAGTAAACCAATTTTTCTAAATTCAAAACCATTATCTGTAGTAATCGATTTTACTGGGATATTATTATTTGCAATTAAATTATTTAAAATTCTATTAAGATTATCAGGATGCTTACCTTTCATAACTGCCACATAACAAAACCTTGTTTTTCTTTCTACTAATGTGATTATATGATTAGCACCTCTAACATTTTTGCCACAAACTAAGTCAAGCTCTCAATGCCCAAATTCTAATCGATTATTTATTTCTTTTGGTCTTGCTCATATTGGTTTTATATATCTTGCTCCAACAAGGCGATCAATAACATTAGTTTTTGAACGTTTTCCTCCTTTTGTGTAATTTTTTCTTAATAAATCTTTTCTACTAAAAACTCATTTACCAGAGTTTATTCAATTAAAAATAGTTTTTAAACATGGTATTTCAAATTCATTTACACTCATATTATTTTTTATAAAAAAATAAGTTGATTCAACCGTTCAAAGTTTACCATCATATAATGCTGCAAATTGATCGATAAATTCTTCATATCTATCTCTTACTAAAAAATATCAAAAATAAGATCTATGTTTACTTCTGAGAATAGACTTTTGATTAGCTATTTCTGGATTGTAAATTAATTTATCATTATCAAAATTGCGTTTTATTTCGCGAGATATTGTTGATGGTGATTTATTTATTTGTTTGGCTATTTTTCTAATAGAAAAACCTTTATTTAAGTATTCTTGAATAATAATTCTATTTTTGTAATTTAAGTAATTATAATTAATCATGAGTAACCTCTTGAAGCACTTTATTTAGGTTGCTCTTTTTTTATTTACTTTAATATAAAAAATGCAACCTATAAAAATTATTTCATAGTGTTGCACTTTATATTACAATGTAGCGCACTATCAATAGTGGTGCTTTTTTATTAAAATTATTTTAATATTGGGGGTTGATTGTTTATAATAATATATTAAGCTAAAATAGAATTATGCTAGGAATTGATTTAACAAAAATTAGTAGATTTAAAAATGTAAATAAAAATTTTATTAAAAAAATTTTACATGAAGATGAATTAAAAAGTTATGAAATTAGTATAGACAAGCCTAAATTTTTAGCGGTTAGGTGGGCGATAAAAGAAGCAATTTATAAATGCGACAATAAATATTCAAATTTTCAAGAAATAAATATTTTAAAAGATAAAATAGGTAGATATATTTTTTTAGATTTTGAAATATCAACTTCAAGTGAAGAAGATTTGGTAATGGCAATAGTGCTAAAAAAATAGGAGGCAAAATAATGAAATTAAGAACAAGAATTTTTTGAAATTTATTTCCCATATTAATTAATTTTTGGACTTTGCAAATTAAGGCAAGAAGAAACAATAAAATGCCTGATTATTATTCTAAATATGAGAAAAATCGTATTGTTCAAAAAAAGTTTGAAAATATTCTTAAATATTTGGGGATTGAATTAGAAGTTAAAGGATTTGAAAACGTTCCAAATAATCCTTGTATTCTTATTCCTAATCATTCAACATACCTCGATCCATTAATAATGATGGTAGCTTTGTCTAATTTAGGCGATGGCGAAAAACAAAGCAAATTAGTTAATTTTGTAGCTCGATCTGAAGTAAAAGACAAAAAATCTATTGCTTTAGTTGCATCTTTTTTTGATACTCACTATTTAGACTTTGAAAAACCTAGAGAATTAATAAAAACTTTATTTAATTTCGGAAATTTTGTTAAAACAAACAAATCATGTGGCGTCATTTTTGCAGAAGGAACTAGAACAAAAGATGGAATGCTAGGAGAATTTAAAACTGGTGCATTTCGATTAGCCCAATCTTGTTATTTACCTATTATTCCTGTTACTATTAATAATGCTGCTAATGCCTTAGATAAAAACCGAAACGGTAAATTAAAAATTGAAGTTATATTTCATAATCAAATTAAACCAATTAATTTTCAAACTCTTTCATCAGAAGATTTAGCAACACAAGTAAAAAATGTTATTTCATCTCATTATCATAATCAAATAATTACTTCAAATGAAACTAAAACTAACAAATTTACAAAACGGGCTCACAAATAAAGAAAAGAATTATATGGAACAAATAGAAAAACCAATTGTTAGAGAAATTTCATTGAATGAAGTAACTAATAAAACTGAAGTTTCAGATAAACAAGTTGACAAATATAATTTTCAACTTGGCGATTTTGATGGGCCATTAGACTTATTAGTAACTTTAATTAAAGATAAAAATATTGATATTTTTGAAGTTGACCTTGCAGAGCTTGCGACACAATATTTAGCAATTATTAAAAATTTGCAAGAATATGAATTTGATATTGCTAGTGAATATTTAGTAATGGCAGCAAATCTTTTACAATTAAAAGCAAGAATGGTTTTGGCAGACCCTGAAGTTGAAGAAGAAGTTAAAGAAGAGAAAAAACGTTTGTTACAACAAATTGCTGAATATGAAAAATTCAAAGAAATATCACTTGTTTTAAAAGAACAAGAAGAATTAAGAAAAAGTTATTTTTCTAAAAATCCAGAAGATACTAGTGGTTTTGAAAAAGAGATTGATGATAGTATTTTAGATGGCCATGCCAATTCATCTAGATTAGTTGTTGCTTTAAGAAAAATGTTTGAAAGAACTTATGCTGAATTAATTAGAAATGTCACTATTTCAACAATAGCTGTTAGTCCTGAAGAACAAAAAATTAGAATTCTAAAACTTTTTAAAAATCGTAATAATGTAAGTTTCAAAGAAATTTTTTCTGTCCCTACTATAGGACATTTTGTTATAACTTTATTAGCTATTTTGGATTTATCTCGTCAACAAATAATTGTAATTTCACAAGAAGAAGATGAAGGAATAATAACTTTTTCTAAAGGAGTAGAATATGAAGAATAATGCTATTGAAGCACTTTTGTTTATGCAAGGTAGTGAGGGATTAAGCAGCGAACAAATAAAAGACATTTTTAAATTAAACACTGTTCAAGAAGGTAGAAGAATGTTAAAAGATTTTAAAGAATATTTTAACAAATTGGACCGTGGAATAAAAGTACATGAGTTTAATGATGTGTATAAATTTTTAACAATTGAAAGTGTTAAGGACTATATTTCAGATCTTGTTACCATTACAAGAAAACAACATCTTTCAAATGCCGCAATAGAAGTTGCTGGCATTGTAGCATACAAGCAACCTGTTACTAGATCTATGATTTCTAATATTAGAGGGGTTGCAAGTGATACAATAGTGCAAAACCTATTAATTAAGGGAATTATTGAAGAAGTAGGTGTTGCTTCAACTCCTGGTAATCCAATATTATTTGGTATAACAAACAAGTTTTATGATTATTTTAAAATTAAAACTCTAGCAGAATTGCCACCTTTTCCTGAATTCAGTCGATATAATGATGAAACAATGGAAGAAGAAAAAGATGAATTCAATTTGTTTGATTCTCAAAGACAAGACACTAATAATGATGGTTTACTAACAATTGAAGCAGGAGAAGATGATTAAACTTAAAGCAAAAGAAAATGATGTTGATAGAACCTTATTTAAATACTTGGTAAAAATTTTAGATAATGTTCCTATTTCTAGAATTGAAAAAGTTTTTAGAGAGAAAGACATCAAGGTTAATGGCATAAGAACCAAAGATAAACAATATAAAATCAAATTAAATGATGATATTGAAGTTTATGGTATTGTTAGTCCAACAAAGCCTTTTCTTCAAAATGAGGCAAATATTAATTTTAAAGTTATTTATGAGGATAAAAATTTAATAATTATTGATAAACCAGTTAATATTGCTATTCATTCTGAACCTAATTGTTTAGATGATCAAGTTTTAAAGTATTTAAACTATAAAAAAACTAGTTCTTTCAAACCGTCTTCAATTGGAAGATTGGATAAAAAGACAAGCGGATTAATTATATATGCCAAAAATTATGCAGCTTTAGTTGAATTTCAAGAAAAACAAAAATGTTTTGACAAAATATATCAATTTGTTTCTAACTTTAATGATGAAAAGTTGGATATTACAGTAAGAATAAAAAAAGATATTGAAAACGAAAAAATGGAAGTTGACCCCAAATTTGGTGTCAAAGCAAGAACAATATTTTGAGTAGATAATAATAAAAAATTTGCCCAAATTATGACTGGCAAGAAGCATCAAATAAGAGCAACATTAAGTTATCTAAAATGCCCTATTTTAGGTGACACAAAGTATGGTGGAGAACGTGCTAAAAGAATGTTTTTACATTCATATTCCTTGACCTTTCATAAGTTAAGTCAAGATTTTGAAGAATACAATGAACAAATTTTTATTTCTCAACCGAAATGATAGGAGAAAATTATGGATGATAAGAAAATTAAAAAATTAGCAAGCGATATTATGCTTTTACCAAATAAGGAAGTAATAACATTAACAAAAAAAATGTTAAATGAAATAAATGAAGAATTAAAAGAATTAGAAAATTTTAATCTTGATAATGTTTTACCAATTGCACAAATTAATGAAAAACCAATTGATCTTTCATTAATTAGAGATGATATAGTTGATGATAGTTTTAGATTATCTAAAGAAGCTATTTTAAAAAATTCTAGTCACTCAAACAATGACTATGTGATTGTGAAGAAAGTGGTATAGCTATGATTTGTAAAGGAAATTTAGATTTTGCAAAACAAGAATTGCTGCAAGATAAAAATAATGCAGTAGCATATGTATTTCAAGATGCAGAATATAATTACAAAAATAAAGGTAAATTAACAAATTGTATTTTTACTATTAAGGATAGTTACGCCGATAAAAATGTGGTTGCTAGAGCCTCAAGTTTGCTACTTGATGGCTTTAAACCCGAATATAAAGCAACAGTAATAGATTTACTCGAAAAAGCTGGAGCAACCTGTATTGCTAGAACAAATTTAGATGAATTTGGTATGGGAGGGACTGGAGAATATTCAGCTTTTGGAATAATTAAAAATCCCTTAAATAAAGATTATTTAGTTGGTGGCTCTTCTTCGGGGGCTGCAGCGACATTCACTAAAAATATTTCTTTTGCAATTGGTTCTGACACAGGTGATAGTGTTAGAAAACCTGCATCTAACATTGGTAAAGTTGGTTTTAAACCAAGTTATGGAGCAATAAGTAGATATGGATTATTTGCCTTTGCTTCTTCATTAGATACAGTAGCTTACTTTACACATAATGTTGCCGATTCAATTGAATTAAGTAGTGTTTTATTCGAACAAGATTTAAAACACGATTTAACATCACTTGACATGCATTTTAATTCATCAGATATAAAATTATCGAAACCTAAAAAAGTAGCTTATTTAGATTGTTTTGATTATTTAAATGAAGATGTTAAATCAGCCTATAAAAATGTTTTAGATTTATTACAAAAAGATAATGTTATTTTAGAAAAAATAAGTGTTAATGAAAAATTGCTTAATTCAATCAATGTTGTTTATCGCATCATTGCATTTTCTGAAGCTAATTCTAACTTAGCAAATTTGAATGGTGTAGCTTTTGGAAATAGAATTGAGGGTAATAGTTGAGAAGATAGCTATATAAAAACAAGAAGCAAAGGGTTAGGACCTATGGTTCAATCTAGATTAATCTTGGGAGCATTCTTTTTAGAAGAACAAAATCAATATAAATATTTTGATAAAGCCAAAAGAATGAGAAGATATTTAAGTAATTATTTTACAGAAATTCATAGAAACTCAGACTGTTTTATTTATCCTGCCTCAAATGATGCTGCTCCAAAATTGAAAGAAAATCAAAATTCTTCATTTATGGATTTTATTTTAACTAATTCTAATTTGACAGGGAATCCTTCTCTAACATTAAAAATGGGGCAAAAAAAATCTAATAATTTACCTTTTAATTTAGCTATAGATAGTGAAATTTATTCTGACAAAAAACTCCTTTCTTATGCTTTATATTTTGAAAAGAAATTAGGAGGCGAAAATGGTATCTAAAGATTGAGAAATAGTAATTGGAATAGAAATTCATTTAGAATTAAATACCAAGACTAAAATGTTTTCACCTATTAAAAATGATTTCTTATCAAAACCAAATGAAAACGTTTCAAATATTGATATTGCATATCCTGGTTCATTACCATTGCTTAATAAACAAGCAGTTATTAAAGCAATAAAATTAGCAAAAGCGTTAAATATGGAAATTGATCAATTAGTTCGTTTTGATAGAAAGAATTATTTTTATCCTGATCTTACTAAAGGTTTTCAAATTACTCAACAATTCCACCCAATTGGTAAAAATGGAAGTATTAAAATAAAAGTTGATAAAGAATGAAAAGATATATCAATTCAAAGAATCCATTTAGAAGAAGATACCGCAAAGTCAATTCATGAAAATAATTTAACTTATTTAAATTACAATCGAGCAGGAGTTCCTTTAATTGAAATAGTATCTAATCCTGTTATGCATTCTGCAAAAGAAGCAGCAGCTTATGTTGAAGCGATAAGAGAAACCGCTTTGTGTTTAGATATTAGTGATGCAAAAATGAATGAAGGAAGCTTGCGAACAGACATTAATTTGTCGGTTAGAAAAAAAGGAACCAATGATATGAATACAAGGGTGGAAATAAAAAACCTTAATTCACTATCTAACGTTCAAAAAGCAATTGAATACGAATCAAATTATCAAATTGAATGTTATTTAAATAACAAACCTATCTTACAGCAAACTAAAAGATTTGATGAAGCAACTCAAAAAACAGTTGTTATGAGAACCAAATCTAATGTTATAGATTATAAATATTTTCCCGGTATTAATATAGCTTATATTTTTTTAACTGATAAAGTAATCAATGATATAAATATTGAAGAATTACCATATGATAAAGAAATTAGATATGAAAAATTAGGTCTAAATAATGTTCAGATACCTCAATTATTAGGCAATATTGAATATGCATTATATTTAGATAAAATAAATTATTTTGATTTTAAAAAATCTGCCAATATTTTTTTCTCAGAAATCGTTACATATTTAAATAATAATAAGATTGAAATTAAAGAATTCAATTTAAGACCAGATGAAGTAAAAATGATAATTACATATTTATCAGAAGGTAAAATTATAAAATCTAGCATTCAAAAAATTATTGATTTAAAACAATTAAATAAAAATGAAACCTTGGACTCTTTAATTTTAAAAAACAACTTATTAGAAGAGCAAAAACAAATTTCTGTTGATGAAATTATTGATCAAATTTTAAAAGATAATCCCACTTTAATTAATGAATTTAAAAACAATTATGATCGTGCAATTAAATTCATGCTTGGACAATTTATGAAAGCTACCCAAGGTAAAGGTGATAAAATTAAGTTTCAAAAGGCAATTGAGGAAAAAATTAAATAAAAATGTGTAGACGTAAACGAAATAACAAACTAAGAACTGGATGGGATGCTCAAGAAAAAAACAGTCAAAGAGAACAACTCCAAATAAATTCAAATCAAGTCATTGAAAATAAACACTCTAAAAATATAATTGAGCGTATTGTAAAATGATTTATTTATATAATTTTATTTATTGCAATTCCACACAAAATTAAAAATAACAAAACAAAAGGTAAAGAAATCGTAAATAATACCTATAAAAAATTTAATTCACGTGAATTTGCTTTTATTCCTGCGGGAAATGCAATGTATTTATTTTTATCTTTTATTCCAATTTCTTGTTTATTAATTTCTGTGATTGGCCCTATTAAGATTGAATATAATATAGTTTTACGTTATGCTATTTTAGGAAGAATTATTCCTGGTGTGCAAGATACTTTACCAGATATGACTAGCATTTGGAAAAATGCTGGTGGAGCAATAACTTTTGTTTTATTTGCTGTTTCGGTAATTTGATTTTCCTCAAAGGGTTACTCAAAATTTGTTTTTTCAGTAGATGCTTTATATGAACATAAAACACCTTTACATATGGTTTTAATTAGAATTAAAGGTGTAGTAATTAGTGTAATTTTGACAATTTTTTTAACTGCCTTATTATTATCATTTACTGCATTTATGTCATTTTTAATGAAAGAAGCGGGCTTTAGTGGTTTATCTACTCAAGAAGAATATTCAAAAGTTAAATTAGTTAGTGATCTTAAATTAAGATGAGAATTTTGACTAATTTATTATTTTACTATTGTCTTAACACTACCAATTTTTACTTATTTAAGCATTTTATTATTTTTCAAATTCGCTCCATCATTTAAAATCAAATTTTCTCATATTCACCCTGGAGCTTTAATTGCTTCTATTCCAATTTCTATTTTCATTTTGATTTTTGGATCATTAACTTCTATTATTCGTTATGATAAATTTGGCCCTGTAGCGACATTTATGTATTTAATTTTATTAGTAAGTTTAATGTCTTATTTTATTTATATTGGTGTAATAGTAAATTCAAGTTATTATAAAACATTTATTAATTTACCAACCATTAATAAGAGATCTATTTTTGAAGGTAGAAAAATTAGAGTTTAATAATTATTATTCTATAATTATATTTATTATTGTATCTATAGATAAGGAGAAGCCATGGAAAACAAAATTCCTGGGGGATTGAAACATTATTTAAGATGAGTTCGTTCACAATCAGGATTAAACTATCGTAAATGAAGTTCTAAACGAATTGCTTTTGTGGGTGTTTTAATAGCAATTTCCGTGGTTTTCTTTTTAATTTCTGTAAGAATATTGCCTGTTAGTGCATTGCCAAGTTTTAAATTTAGTTTTATTGGATTGCCAATTAAAATAACAGGGTTTATTTTTGGACCAATAGTAGGAATGATTACTGGAGTTCTTGCTGATTTAATTTCATTTGCTCTTGTTCCCACTTATTATCATTATCTTTACACATTAGCAGTAGCAATTGCAGGATTTGTTCCTGGTATTTGCGCTTATTATTTTTTTAATCTTAATGAAATTTTATTTTCTCGCAAATATAAAATATTTCGCTATAGTCAAATAGTCGATTTTTACCAAAGACAATATGATGAAGCCATTTCTAAATCAAATCCCGCTGATATACAATATTTTTCAGAAAAAATTGCTTTTTATAAAGTTGAAATTATCTTACTTGAATCTAAAAGTAAACCAACAGCAATGATTAATTTTTCATTTATTTCTGCTATAACTTTTTTAGCAATTCAAATTTTTCTAATTATTGCTATATTTAGTCAATTAGATGTTTCATATTTTGCAAATAACCGTTTTATTAGAAATAAACAATTTTATATTTTTTTAACAGTATCAGGCTTTGCATTAATGTCACTTGCATTAATTTTGTATCGTATTTTTTTAAATAAAAAATATCAAACATTTTTAGAAGTTATGGCAATAGTTTCTTTATGTGCTATTTTAGAATTTATTAATGTAATTATTCTAGCATGAGCTGATACAGCTGCTTTAAAAACTGATTTTTGAGTTAATTTAACCGCTCAAACAATTTTGAGCCCGATAAAAATTTTCTTTAATTTAGCCATTATTTTAGCAACATATAAAATTGTTGCTCCTTTAGTAAAATCAAAGGAAGGAAATAGATTTTAATCATGTTTACAAAAAAAACTTCATTGTCTGAATTAAAAGTAACTAATTTAAAGAAAATTATTTGAGATGAAAACAAAAGCAAAACATATATTCATAATTTATCTTTTACTCTTGATCAAAATAATATCCTTGGATTTCTAGGTGATGATAGTTATACAAAAAAAATTATTTTTAATTTACTAGTTGACAATAAAATTCCTCTTACTGATTATCAAGGATTAATTGAATATAAATTAGTTAATTCTGATTATTTTAGTTTATCGTATAAAAAAAATGACTATTGCTATAATGTGGGATATGGTTTTGATGAAGAATCATTTGAAAATGGTTATCAACTAAATCTTTTTAATTATTTAATGAATTACTTAAAGAAAGTTGATCTCATTCAACATTATACTGACATTATTTCTACTACATGAACTGATTTTTATTTAGATTATGAAATGTTAATTAAAAGTCATTTTGCTAATATGTTTTATGAACTTCAAAAACAAATAAATGAAATTTTCTTATCTACTATAAAAGAAATCAAATCATTTAATAATTTACCATTCGAGAATAAAAAAAGTAAGGTTTTAGAAACTCTTGAATTGTTTTATTCTTTTGCTAAAAAAATAATTAATGAGTATCAAACCAAAGAATATTTTTTAATGCATAAAGTATATTTATTTTTCCTTGACTTTAGTAATGGCAAACCTTTTACAAAACGAAATGAATTTTTAAATGCAAAACAAAAATATTTAGAATTAAATAGTAAATATAACAAAAATTTTAATTACAAAAAACTAATTAACAAATTAAAAAATAATAAAGTTAAAAATATTAAATCATCACAAAAAGAAATATTTTTTGAAACCAAAAAAGTATTAAGTAAAATCAATTATGACTTAAAAGAAGAAAATAAATTTTATTTATCAGAATTTAAAAAAGCAAAAAATAAATCTTCATATGTTTACTTTTTAAAAAATTATTTAATTAATAAAAAATTATTAGCATTTTTTGCTAGTAATCACGAAAAGTTTATTTGATTGAATAATAATAACTTAAATCAATTATTTGACGAAATTAATGAAGTTAAATCATCAATTTCATCAGAAGTTGAACTTATTAATTATAAAAATTCAAGAATTAAATTAGCTGAACAAGTTAAACAAATTGTAAATACGAATTTTGTCATTAATATTGACTATTGTTTTTCAATTATTGAAGAATCAAAAGAATTTTTAGCAAAAAACATTGAACAAGTTCAAGATTTAGATAATGATAGTTATGAAATAGATTTATCTCTTAATAATTTTGTTAATATAGAAAACTTAAAATTAGCAGAAAATAATTATATAAATGCTAAAAATGAATATTTTTGAAATGTTAATAAAGCTAAAAAAAATTATTTTGATGATATAACTTTCTTAAATAAAAAAGCTGTAGAGTTGAGTAAAATTAATCAATCTCTTTTTAAAAATATAGTTGCCAATTTTAATAACTTTGTGAAAAAAACCAATTTTTCTATTGAAAAAAATGTTAGCGAAAATTTAAAATTAATTGCTAAAACTCAAGAATTGATTAACTTAATTAAAAAAATAGAACACAAATTTATTAGTTCTAATAGTATTTTTAATAAAAAAATGGTGTCAAAACATATTGTCCAATTATTTGTAACCAAGTATTTAATTTTTTCTATTATTCAAAATGCTAATATTTCCTTAGATAAATTAGAATCTGAATTTTCGGCCTTATCAATTGATGAAAAGATTGCTATTGAAATAGAAAAAATTATTATTTCAGAACCAAGTTTAATTGTTATTGGAAATGCAATTTCTAAAATTGGATTAAGAAAAAGAAATGTAGTTTTAAATTATTTTGATAAGTATATTTTAGAAAACCATATTATGGGCATTTATTTTTTAAATGATTTTAAAATATCTTCAAAAGTAACTACAAAACTTTATGTTATTAATAATTCTAGAATAATTGAACAAGGGAAAACAAATCAAATAATGGAAAACCCCATTAATCCTTTAGTAAAAAAAATGTTGGGTTACAATGATGCTATTACTAATGATAACTACAATGAATACCTTACAAATGTAAATACTTTTGAAAATTTCTATAAATATCAAATTGATAGCATGCATTATGTTTGATGTACATGAAATGAGTTTAACCGCTGAGTTACTGAAGATAATTTAAAAAATGAAAAATTAAAAAAACAAATGTTTTTCGAACCTGATTGAAAAATAAAAACAGAAAATGAAGTTAAAAATGTTGAAACATTTGAAGAAACTATGATTTTTAATTTAGATAATTTGGAAATGAAGCTAGAAGAGGAAAAAATGGATAAAGTATTTGATCATAAAATAGTAGAAAAAGATAGAAATCAAAAATGAATAAAAGGTAAATTTTTTATTTCTCACGACGAAAGTAAAAGACCATTTACTGTTATTTTGCCACCCCCTAATATTACAGGTAACTTACATATTGGTCATGCATTAGATACTTATATTCCCGATACTATTATTCGTTATAAAAAAATACAAGGTTTTGATGTTTTATGATTACCAGGAAAAGATCATGCTGGTATTGCAACTCAAGCAGTAGTTGAGAAAAAATTAGCAGAGCAAGGTTTGTCCAAATATACATTAGGTAGAGAAAAATTCATTGAAGAAATTTGAAAATGAAAAGATGAATATTCAGCAAACATTAATAATCAATGAGCAAAATTAGGTCTTGCTCTTGATTATAACAATGAAAGATTTACCTTAGATAAAAATGCTGAAGAGGCTGTTTCTAAAGTTTTCATTGAACTTTATAATGAAGGACTTATTTATCGCGATACTAAACCGATAAATTGAGATCCTAAATTAAAAACAGCTCTTTCTAATATTGAAGTCATTAGCAAAGAAACTCCACAAAAAATGTATTATTTGAAATACTATTTAAATAATGAATCAAACAATTTTTTAGAAGTTGCAACGACAAGATTAGAAACCATTCCTAGTGATGTTGCTTTAGCAATTAATCCTAGCGATAAAAGAGCAAGTGAATTAGTTCACAAATTTGTAATTAATCCTCTTACAAAAGAAAAGCTTCCAATTATTTTATCAAATAAAATTGATCCAAACTTTGGTACTGGAATTATGAAAGTTTCTGCCCATGCAATTGATGATATAGAAATAATAAGAGATAATAATTTAGAGATTAAAGAATGCATTGATAAAGATGGGAAAATGAATGAACTTGCATTAGAGTTTAAAGGACTAGATCGATTCGATGCTAGAAATGCAATTTTTGAAAAATTAACAAAAGAAAATCTTGTTACAAAAATTGAAAACATTATCTCTAATGTTGGATATAGTGAAAGAAGTAAAGAGGCCATTGAAATACTAGTACAACCTCAATGATTTGTTAAAATGGGTCCTCTTGCTAAAGATTTATTAAGGCATTTGCAAACTACTGATGGTGTTGAATTCATTCCTGAACGTTTTAAACAAACTTTAATTCAATGAATGAAAAATGCTTATGATTGAACAATTAGTAGACAAATATGATGAGGTCATAGAATTCCAGCATGATATAAAAATAATTCAATTAAAGTTCAAATAAATAAACCTGGAGAAGGTTGAGTTCAAGATGAAGATGTTCTAGATACTTGATTTAGTTCAGCTTTAAGTCCATTTGTATTTTTGGGCTGACCACAAAATAAAAATTTAATTAAAAGATATTATCCAACTAGTTTGCTTGTAACAGGATATGACATTATTTTCTTTTGAGTAGCAAGAATGTATTTTCAAAGTTTGTTTTTTATTGGTAAAAAACCATTTGAGCAAGTATTCATTCATGGCCTTGTGAGAGATAATCAAGGAAGAAAAATGTCAAAATCATTGGGTAATGGAATTAATCCAATTGATGTAATTAATGATTATGGTTCTGATGTTTTAAGAATGTCATTAATTTTTAATTGTACACCCGGTCAAGATATTAATTATGGTGAAGACAAAATTAAAACTGCAAGATTATTTATAAATAAGTTCTGAAATGTTTCACGTTTAATTGCAAATACTTCAATAAAATTAAAAAATGAATTCACTTTTGATAAATTAGATTATTTCGATAAATGGATTTTGCACAAGTTTATTTTATTTAAAAACAATATTGATCTTGCTATGAATAAATATGAATTTAATAACATTTTTAAATATATTCAAGATTTTATAAATAATGATTTATCATCATGATATTTAGAATTTCTAAAATTTAAAAATAATAATTACTTTGTTCATTTTATTTTTAAAGAAATTTTAATTACTTTACATCCATTTCTTCCATTCTTAACTGATTATTTATTTGAAAATATTTATCATGAAGAATTATTGGAAGCAAGACAATTAATATTCACAGATAAACAATTAGATTCAATAAAAGATAATTCCATTCCTAATTTAATTGAGTTAATTACTATATTACGTAAATTTAGAGAAGACAAAGCAATTTCTAAATCACAAATTTTATTTTTCTATCCTAAAGACTTTAAATTGGATAAAACAAATTTAATGATTATCAAAAAAATGACTAATTTTGAAATTAAAGAAAATAATGATTTTTTAGTTAAACTAACATATGGTGAAATTTCTATTATGCTTTCTGAGGATCAAAAAACAAAAGAGATTTTAGATCTAGAAAAACTAATTGAATTTTCAAAAAAAGAAATTGAATTTAATAAAAAATTACTAGAAAATTCTAAATTTATGGAAAAAGCATCGGAAGAAATAATTAAACAAAAACAAAGAAATTTAGAAGTTCATGAAGAAAAATTAAAGTTTTATTCTTCTGAATTAGAATTAAGAAAAAAATCTAAATAATACAAGTATGCAAAATTACTTGTATTTTTAAAATAACTTATAATTTAAGTATGAGGAGAGTAATGAAAAAATTTTATATAATAATGGGTCATCCAAATGTGAACTCTTTTAATGGATATCTTGCTAATGAATATGAAAAAAAATTAACTAAATTAGGTTATCAAGTAAGAAGACAAAATTTAGGTGAATTAAAATTTGATCCTATTTTACATAAAGGTTATAAGGAAATTCAAGACTTAGAAGATGACTTAGTTAAAGCACAAGAAAACATAAAATGAGCTGATGAAATAATTATTATTTATCCACTATGATGAGGAACAATACCTGCATTATTAAAGGGATTCATTGATAGAATATTTTTACCAGGGTTCGCATTTAAATATCACAATAATGACCCATTTTGAGACAAACTATTAAAGGGTAAAACGGCAAGAATTTTTTCAACTTGTGATTCTCCAGAAGTGTATCAAAATTTATGATTATTAAATACCGATTTTATTCTTTTAAAAAGAGCAATTTTAGGATTTAGTGGTATTAAAGTAAAGCAAACAAAACGTATTTCTAATTTAATAAAAAAAGATCTAAAACAATGTAAAGAAATTGTTGCAAAAATAATTTCAAAAATTAAATAATTATTAATCATAATAAATATTTTTAATAGCTTTAACAATAAGGCTATTTTTTTATCATTTAGGCTATAATTTTATTAATTATGTCTAATTATGATGCAAAAGATTTAAAACTATTAAAAGGTTTAGATGCTGTTAGAAAAAGACCAGGAATGTATATTGGTTCTACAGATTCAACTGGACTCCACCATTTAGTATGAGAAATAGTTGACAATGCCTTGGATGAAGCATTAGCGGGTTTTGCTAACGAAATAAAAGTGACTTTAAAAGAAGACAATTCAATTACTGTTGAAGATAATGGAAGAGGAATTCCTGTAGATAAACATAGTTCAGGAAAATCAGGAGTTGAACTTGTTTTTACTGAACTTCATGCTGGTGGAAAATTTGATGAATCAGTTTATAAAACTAGTGGTGGACTTCATGGTGTAGGTTCTGCCGTAGTTAATGCTTTAAGTACTAAAGTAGTTGTTAATGTTTACCGTGATAAATTTGAATATCAAACCGAATTTGAGCAAGACACTATAACTAGTAGAACAAAGAAAGTGGGACCCACTACAAAACATGGCACTAAAGTTCAATTTTGACCAGATTCGCTTATTTTTAAGAAAAGTCATTTTTCATCAGAAATTATTAAAGAAAAATTACGAGAATCAAGTTTTTTAATTCCGGGTCTAAAAATTTCTTTTATTAATGAACAAATAAATGAAAGAGTTGTTTTTGAAACCCAAGAAGGTATTAAAGAATACATAAAATTTATAGGACAAGGTAAAAATTTTATTAGCGATGTTTTTTATATAAAAGGCAACAACAAAAAAATCGATATTGAAATTGCTTTAGTTTACACCGATAATTACAATGAAACCATTTATAGTTTTGTTAATAACGTTAAAACTAGAGATGGTGGAATTCATGAAACAGCTTTTAAAACAGCTTTAACAAAAACAATTAATGAATATGCTTTAGAACATAATATTTTAAAGGGTAAAAATAATACGTTTGATGGTAATGATGTCCGTGAAGGTATTATTGCTGTTATTTCTCTAAAAGTTCCTGAATCTATTTTAGAATTTGTTGGACAAACAAAAGATAAATTAGGAACACCAGAGGCAAGAGAAGCAGTGGAAGATTTTTTTGGCGAAAAATTTACATTTTATTTAAATGAGAATAAAAAAGAAACTGAAAGAATTATTGCAAGAATAAAAAAGGCATATGATGCAAGATTAGCAGCAAGAACTGCAAGAAATGAAATTAGAAAAGCAAAAACAAAGTTAGAAAATAAAAAAATTTTGTCAGGAAAATTAACTCCAGCTCAATCAAAAAATCCAAAATTAAAAGAATTATTTTTAGTTGAGGGTGATTCAGCCGGTGGTTCAGCTAAAATGGGTAGGGATAGAGTTACTCAAGCAATTTTACCTTTACGTGGTAAAGTGATAAATACAGCAAAAGCAAAATTAACCGACGTTTTAGTTAATGAAGAAATTGCTACTATTATTAATACGATTGGTGCTGGTATTGGTGAAGATTTTGAACTTAAAAACTCACAATATAACAAAATAATTATTATGACTGATGCCGATACTGATGGAGCTCACATTCAAGTTCTTCTTCTTACTTTCTTTTATCGTTATATGAAGAAACTTATTGAAGCAGGAATGGTATACATTGCATTGCCTCCTCTTTATAAAATTTCAATTAAAAGTTCAAAATCAAAAGATTTTTATGCATGAGATGAAGCCGAATTAAAGGAAATTACTTCTAAATATTCTAATTATGAAATTCAAAGATATAAAGGTTTGGGTGAAATGAATGCTGACCAACTTTGAGAAACTACAATGAATCCAGAAACAAGATCAATTGTAAAAGTTAGAATTTTTGATGAGGCATTAACCGAAAGGAATGTAAGTACTTTAATGAGTGATGATATTAATGGTAGAAAAGCATGAATTAACACTCATGTTGATTTTTCTAACGAAGATGATTTCGTGATTATTACTAAATAAATAATAATGGGGTTGCAATGAATAAAAATAGAAAAGATGAAATAGATAAATTAACAGAAACAATCATTGAAAAAAATATGATTGAAGTAATGAGCGACCGATTTGGTAGATATTCTAAATATATTATTCAACAACGTGCTATTCCTGATTCTCGTGACGGACTTAAGCCTGTTCAAAGAAGAATTTTATTTTCAATGTGAAATTTGAAATTAAAAAATAATCAACCATTTAAAAAATCAGCAAGAATTGTTGGAGATGTAATTGGTAGATATCACCCTCACGGTGATAGTTCTATTTATGAAGCTCTTGTTAGAATGTGTCAAGAATGAAAAAGCAACTTCCCATTAATTGAAATGCATGGTAATCGTGGCTCAATTGATGATGATCCTGCCGCTGCTATGCGTTATACTGAATCTCGTTTAGAAAAAATAAGTGAGTTACTTTTGCAAGATTTAGAAAGAAAAACCGTGCCTATGGCACCTAATTTCGATGATACTGAATATGAACCAGTAGTTTTACCATCATTAATCCCTAATTTATTAATTAATGGGTCAAAAGGAATAGCAGCAGGTTTTGCTACCGAAATTCCTCCACATAACTTGATCGAAATTATTGATGCAACTATTAAATTAATAAAAAAACCAACAACTACCATAGAAGAATTAGAAGAAATTGTAAAAGGTCCAGATTTTCCTACTGGTGGAATAATTTATGGACTTGATGGCATTAAAGAAGCTTTAGAAACTGGTCAAGGAAAAATCAATATTGCTGCTAAATATGAATTTGTTTATGATAAAAAAGATAACAAAAATATAATTGGAATTAATATTAATGAAATTCCTTTTGGGGTAATTAAGTCAAAATTAGTAGCGGACATGGATGCATTAGTTATTGATAAAACAATCAATGGAATAAAAGAAGTTCGTGATCAATCCGATCGTGAAGGCATATCGATTTATATTGAACTTGAAGAAGATGCTAATGCTGAAGCAATTATTAATTATATGATGTCTAAAACTGATCTTAGAATAGCATATAACTACAATATGGTTGCTATTCATGAAAATGCTCCAAAATTAATGAACTTATATATGCTTTTAATAGCATATCTTTCACATTTTAAAAATGTTAATACAAAAGGTATTGAATATGATTTAGAAAAATATAAATTACGTTTGGAAATAGTCGAGGGTTTTATTAAGGTTGCCGATATTTCTGATGAAGTTATTAAAGTAATTAAAAATAGCGATAACTCTAAAAAAGGTGTTATTGAATCTCTAGAAAGAATTTTTGGTTTTACAAACTTACAAGCTACAGCAATTGCTGAATTAAGATTGTATAAATTATCTAGAATGGATCAACTTCAATATAAACAAGAAGCCGAAGAATTAAAAGAAAAAATTGCTGAGTGTACTTTATTATTAACTGATCCAAAAGCATTTGATAAATATATGATAAAAGCTTTGGAAAATATTAAAAAAGAATATGGAAAACCTAGAGTTTCTTTAATTAGTGAAGAAAAAATAAAAACACAAATTGATACAAAATTATTAGCAAAAAATGAAGACTTTTACTTTTTTATTTCTAAAGAAGGATATTTCAAAAAAATATCGAAAAAAGCTTTTAATGCTAATGACTTTTCTGGTTATAAACTTAAAGAAAATGATGCAATATTTTATTTTAATGAAGTTAATTCGCTTTCAAAATTAGCATTTTTTACTAATTTAGGAAATTATTTTATTTTAGAAGCACATACTTTAAAAGATTCTAATTGAAAAGATTTAGGATATCATATTTCTTCAATAGTTGCTTTAGAAAATAAAGAAGAAATTGTAAGAATTATAGAGTTAGAATCATTTAAAAACTATGCAAATTTAATTTTAATAACTAAAAAAGGAATGGCTAAAAGAATTGAATTTGATGAATTAAATAACAAACAAAATCAAAGAAAAAAATCATGTATTCCTTTACAAAAAAATGACAATTTATGTGATGTTAAAATAGTTAATAGAGAAAAATGGATACTAGTATTATTACATGGCGGAATTTATTATTTTATTGATGAAAAACAAATTCCTTTATATAGTTTAAAAGCTACAGGAATCCATTTAATAAAAGTTGATAAAGATCAAGAAATCATTCAATTTGTTCCAACAAGCATTGAAGACAAAATAATTATGTTAACTAATCAAGGTCAGTTTAAATCAATTATGGCTAAAGAAATAAAACCTGCTAGTCGACAAAGTAGAGGAAAAATATTATTTATGCCTTCAAAATCAATTCATTCAGAGGTTATTTCAATTGAAGTTGTTACTAAAGAATTAAAATGTTATTATACAAATGAAAATAATGAACCTATTGAATTTGATTTAAACACTATTCCATTATCAAAACAATTGGAACCATTGACAAATGTTAGAATAAAAAATTTTAATAATGCTGGAACTCTTATTCAGCCAATTAAAGTTAAGGAGCTTTTTGATATGAGCAAAGATGAAAGAAATAAGATTAGGGAAAATAAAATAGATAATGATGATACTAAAACAGTAGAAACAACTTTATTTAAAAGAAAATATAATCGCGATGATTCTCATTATGAAAAATCGCATTCTAATGATTTAGATAGTAGTATTGAGTTATTTTCCGCTAAATCAGAAGATGATGTTGATATTGATTTAACTTTAAGTGATGAAAGTGCACTTGACATTGGCAAATTATTTACTAAACAAAAACCAAATAATAATCCTATTACTAAAGAAAGTGTTGATAAAAAAATTAGTGAAATGGAAAAAATAGACATTGATAGTTTATTTGAAAAAGTTAAAGAAATTAAGAAAAAATAATTTATAATTTTTTAATTGAAAATTAAGGAGTTAACTTTATGAGAAAAGATATTCGTGCAAGAAATAAAAAAAGAGCAGAAGAAAGACAAAAAAAATTAGCTAAAGAAAAAGCAAGAGATTTACGTAGAGCAGAAAGAGCTGCCCAAAAAGAAACAAAATAATTTTAAATTTATAAATAAAATTACACAATAATAATTACATTTGAACTTAGGATTTATTCTTAAGTTCTTTTTTATTCAATTAAATTAATCAAAAAATATTATTATTTTTTGTAATGATTGACAAAAATGACTTTATTAAAGAATATTTTTTATGCTTTGAATTTTTATAGTAGTATAATTCATGCTTGAAATTTAATTAATTATAGGAGAAAAAAACAATGAAAAAAAATATTTTAGCACTATTAGGAGCAATTAGCCCAATTGTAGCAACACCTGTTATTGCGGCTTCATGTGTTGACCCTAAAGAAAAAGAATCTCAAAAAAATCTTGATGATGCTAAAAAAGATCTAAGTTCAAAACTTGGTGAACCTTATAAAGATTTAACAAAAGATGTAAAAGATTCAAATGTTAAAGAAAAATTAGATAAACAAATTTCTGAATTAGTACAAAAAGCAAACAATGAATTGTTACCAAAATTAGAAGAAATTAAAAAACAATTAGGCGAATTATCTAATGAAGAATTATCAAAAGTATTTAATGGTTACAATGACCTTGCTACTTTGGCAAATAGTCTTATTGCAGAAGTCTTAAAAGACACAATTACAAAATACAATGGTAATACAAAAGTTACTGATGCTTTAGCAACAATTAAAGCTTATTTAACAGAAGATAAATTAAAAGAATTTATTAAAAAAGCAGTTGAATTAATTGAAAAACATGCTAAAGATATTGCTCCAGCAGCAAAAACCATTTTTAATACTTTGAAAACTAACGAAAAAACCAAAAACATTGCAAATATTGACAAATTTATTGAAGAAATGTCAAAATATTATGCAGAAACAGCTTTTAAAGAACTAAAAGACGAAATTAATAAAATTGACTTTAAAGACTTAAAAGCTAAAGGATACAAAGAAGAATTAGCTAAATTAGAAGCAGCTATTAATAACTTTAAAACTAAAGCAGCAAAAAAAGCAAAAGAAATATTAACAGTTGAAAAAGATTACAATGCTGTTAAAGAAGTTCTTAAACCTAAATATGATGCTTTAGAAAAAGTATTAAAAGATAGTTTAAGTTCTTTACAAGTTGGTTTTACAGAATTAATGAATGTTTTAAACCTTTTAAAATAATTTAAAATGCATGATTGAAAAATGCCTAATCGCATTTTTCTTTTATTCTATTAGAAAAATAAAATGACTAGCAAGCAAAAATTATCATTAGTGACATTGTGTGTTGTTGCTTCAATAGCAACTGTTTCTACATCAATAGTGTTTAATACAAAAATTATAAAAAGAAAAAAATCACAAGAACAAAAAATTGAAAATTTAAAATCAGAACTTCAAAATGTTACAAAAAATTTAAATAGTCAACTTAAAAAATTAGAAGAAGAAAAAAATATAAATGAAAAACTATCTAAATTAATTGAGTTGAAAAATTTATTAACTAGCATAATAAATTTAAAAAATAATGCCAATAAAGAAAAAGAGATAGTTTCTAGCAAAGAATATGTAAATTTTATTGCAAAACTTAATCAAGTTAACAATGCTATTAAACAAGTAGAACAAGAGTTAAAAAATCACAATTCTGCCAAAAAAGCAATTGATGAAGAATTTAATTTATTAAAAAATAATTTTGATATGCAAATTAAAAAACTTGATAATATTAAGTCTTTTAATGACATTGATAAATTAAATGAAATAATAAAAGAGTTTGAAAAGATTAAGACTAATGTAACAAACTTAATAAATAAAATTAATGTAGTTCAATATCAAGACAAACTTAATGAAGTTAAAGTCTTAAAAAAACAAATTGAATCTAAATTAATTGAATCTAATAAAAAATTAGAAAATTTAAAACAAGCAAAAATTCAAGAAGAAAAAAGAATTAGTGATTTAAAAGAAGAAATTAAAACTATAACTAAAAATTTAGCAAGTGCTCTTAATGAATTTGAAGGACAGACTTTAATTGATCAAAAACAAGAATTATTAAATAAATTAAAAACACAAATTGATTTAGCAAATACTTTAAATAAAAAAATTACTGATAATAATGATCAAACTAAAACTAATCCTGAATATGAAGAATTTAAAAATAAATTAGATTTTGTTACTTCAGTATATGAAGATTACAAAATTAAAATAAAAGATTTTCTTGAAAAATTAGAAGCACTAAAAGCTTTTTACGATGAAGGGCTTGTAAGAAAAACTATTTTATCATCAGAAGTTATTAAAAACGAAAATAACTTCCTAATCAATTCAAATAGTTTAACTTCAGATTATGAACTTACAAAAGAATTTATTTCAGATGATATAAATGGTAAAGTAACTTTAAAATTAACTATAAAAAATAAAAAAACCAATTTGATCGGGACAAAAGAAATTATTTTTAGTGATTTCAAAACTAATGAAGATGTTGCTAATTTAACTAAATTTGTAGAAGATAAAATAGCTTCTTATAAAGAAAAATTTAACAAAGTTTTAGATGAAACAATAAACAAAAGAAAAAATGAAATTAAAAAAGAAGCAAAAAGAGATAAAGCTGCAACTATTTTTAAAGAAGTTATGGCTGAACTATATGAATCATTTTTAGATGTTGCAAAAAAAGCTACACCACAAGTTACAAATGCTTATTATTTAAATGATTTGTTAAAAGAATTTTATGATGTTTGTCATAATGCTTATGTAGATACTATAGGTGAGGTTTTTGATATCTATAAAAATGGTATTAATGAAGAACCTGATGGTGGATGGGGTTTATTCATTGGCTATTTAAATATGCTTAAAAAAACTGTTGTGCCTGAAACGGTAGGTCCATATGCGAGAAAGCTTTTTGGAGTTATTAAAGATAAATTAAATATTTATAAAAATATGGTTCAAAATAATTTAGAAAACTTAAAAAATACTTTTAAATTAAATAAATTAGCTAATAAAGATCAAGTAATTAATCCTTTAATAGATAAAACAAAATCAATTTTAGATTTTATAATTAATTATTTTTACGATTTAGATTGAAATTGAATATGTTATGGTCTTGGGGAAGGAAGAAGACAACCATATGATATGCAAGGCGAACAAATGGGGAGAGTGAAATTATTAAGTGGTGGTGGTTGACAAAGAATTTTTAATGTAAAGAAATTCAAAGATAAACTAACAAACGAAATAAACTCATTATTACCAAGTGATGAATCACAAAAAGCATATATTTTAGAAAAAATATATAGTGTGTTAAATCCATTTTTAAATACAATAGATCTTTATCAAGATGCAATCAAAAATGTTATTGGCGCAAAAATAGTTGGTTCTGTTTGAAAAAATAGATCATAATAAAGTTTTTACACTAAAAAATCGGCATATTTGCATGCCGATTTGCTAGAAAGTAACATGAAGTGCAACACCTATGTGCTTCATGTTTTATTTTATATTTTTCAAAAGTTAAAAAACAAAAATACACTAAATATTAGTGTTTGAGTATATTTGAAATTAGTTTATTAAGCAAATATTTTGTTATATTCTTCTATTAATTCTTTTTCGTATAAAGCATATGAGGATTTTCAATTAAAAATTTTTCTACGTTTAAAATTAATTCTTTCTGTGGCAATTTGAATTTCATTAATATCAATTTCATTAAAATTAGTGCCTTTAGCAAAAATTCTTCTAAAAATACCATTTCAATTTTCATTACTTCCTTTTTGTCATGAAGCATATTTATCAGTAAAATATACAAATATATTTAATTTGTAAGCTAGTAAACCAATTTTTCTAAATTCAAAACCATTATCTGTAGTAATCGATTTTACTGGGATATTATTATTTGCAATTAAATTATTTAAAATTCTATTAAGATTATCAGGATGCTTACCTTTCATAACTGCCACATAACAAAACCTTGTTTTTCTTTCTACTAATGTGATTATATGATTAGCACCTCTAACATTTTTGCCACAAACTACGTCAAGCTCTCAATGCCCAAATTCTAATCGATTATTTATTTCTTTTGGTCTTGCTCATATTGGTTTTATATATCTTGCTCCAACAAGGCGATCAATAACATTAGTTTTTGAACGTTTTCCTCCTTTTGTGTAATTTTTTCTTAATAAATCTTTTCTACTAAAAACTCATTTGCCAGAATTTATTCAATTAAAAACGGTTTTTAAACATGGTATTTCAAATTCATTTACACTCATATTATTTTTTATAAAAAAATAAGTTGATTCAACCGTTCAAAGTTTACCATCATATAGTGCTACAAATTGATCGATAAATTCTTCATATCTATCTCTTACTAAAAAATATCAAAAATAAGATCTATGTTTACTTCTGAGAACAGATTTTTGATTAGCTATTTCTGGATTGTAAATTAATTTATCATTATCAAAATTGCGTTTTATTTCGCGAGATATTGTTGATGGTGATTTATTTATTTGTTTGGCTATTTTTCTAATAGAAAAACCTTTATTTAAATATTCTTGAATAATAATTCTATTTTTGTAATTTAAGTGATTATAATTAATCATGAGTAACCTCTTGAAGCACTTTATTTAGGTTGCTCTTTTTTTATTTACTTTAATATAAAAAATGCAACCTATAAAAATTATTTCATAGTGTTGCACTTTATATTACAATGTAGCAATCGGCATATTTGCATGCCGATTTTTAATATATTTTAAGGTCCTGTTGAAAAGTTAAGGGTCTAATAGAAACAAGCAAAAAAGCAAGTGAAATATAAGCTTGCTTTTTTTCATACTCTTTACAAACAAAAGAAATTATCAAAAGGAACAAATAAATAAAAAGTTGTGTATAAACACACAACAACTCAATTCATTATTAATTATACATCAATTTTTGTTTCTTTTAATAAAAAAGGAGAAAAAAATGGGTGCAATTAGTAATTATCAACTAACTTTAAATGAATGCATAGTAAATAATGATTTTCAAGATTTAAAATTACTTGAAATTGAATCTAAATTTTGAGGTAAATATTTTAATAAAAAATATGACAAATTAAATCTAGAAATTATTAATAAACTTTGTAACAAAAAAACTAAATTAGTTATTAGCGATTCTTTTTATCAAAAGTTGAAAACAAATAAAGTTTTATTAGAAATTTATTTAGTGTTGAAACTTTCTAAATCTAATATGAAGCAAGGAGATTTAATAAAGTATGGATTTAAATTAACTAGTTTGAAATATTCAATCAATCAACTAATTGAGCTTGGAATTTTAGACAAAAATAAATATTTAAATTCTAAATTATTAAAACTAAAAAAATATGTACTCAGAAATAAGGGTGAGAAACAATATATTTTATCTGGAAAAGATACTTTCAGAATTTTTTTATTATACGGATTAAAAGCAGCTCTTTTATATTCAATTAATAAATATAAAAGTAAAAAATATTCGAAAGCTTCTTATTTAAAATCAGTTGAAACAAGAAAAAAAGTAATTTTACAAAATGCTTATTATTCAATGCTTAGATTGTCAAGAAATGAAATATATTTAACTTTAAAAAGTATTTGTGCATATTTTGATTGCAGATATAAAGAAATGTTCAATATAGTTCGAATAAGAAAAGAAAAATTTATGACCCTAACTAATGAAAATGGAGAAAATTTTCGTCTTTTCATAGGTTATAAATTTTCAACTGAACGTTATTTGTTAATGCGAATTTAATGTTTTAAAGACGGTATGGTAATAAGGTTTAGTAGCATATGCAGTAATGCTTAAATAAAGAAATAAGTGCAAATCTTATCTAAACCACCAATAAAAAAATATGGTTACCGTTTTAAAAATATGACAATTTTAATTTTTGATAAAAGATAATGCAAATTATCTATTTTAAATTTACTTATTTGAGAAAAAATTATACTTCTCATATAAACTTTATTTTTACTAGTCAAAATTGTATGCATAAGAGTAATGGTAATAATTTATTATTACCTAAGAAAAAAAGAATATTGATATTTTTATTTTTTATTTATATATTCTATTATTTCTTTTAAATTCAATGGATTCTCTAAACTTGCAAATTTTTTTTAAATTGCATTGGGACCTTTAGAAAAATCCATTCAACGCTTTAAAATTGCAAATTATCTTAATTTTGATAAATCTTCTAGGATTGCAAGTTTTTTTTAATTTGTATTAGACTTACAAAACTTTAAACAAGGTCTTAAGAATGCGATAAACACTTAATAATGGCATATATTTGACTTTAAAATGAAACTTAAAAATTATTAACTAAAAATTAACTTAGATTAAAAAAATAAAAGCATAAAAATAAATTTATTAATTAAAGATATTTTTTTGTATTTAACATTCAAAACTATCAAAAAAAATGTAATGGTCTTAAAAAAACAACAAAAAATGTAAGAAATATTAATTGAGATTAGTGATAGTTTATAACAAATAAATAGAATAGGAAAAAAATAAAATGAATAATATTGAAAATTTAAAAAACAAAATTAAGTTTTTAAAATTAGAAAACAGAGATTTGAAGTTAAAAGTAAAAAGCTATGAAGATGCTTTTGAAAGACTTAAAGATATTCAAGATGATTTATATAGTTCTACATTTGAACTAGAAAGTAAAATAGATAAAATGATAGATATTCTAGATGATGAAGTTTATGACGGATACAATGGTTACTAAAACCTTAAGGAATTAAAATGAACTATTATTTACTTTATTTTTCGAAAAAATATAATGGTGATTGAGATGAAATTATGAGTTCTTTAAATCGTCATGAATTTGTACCAAAAAAATATATTGAATCATTAAAAAATGATGTTTTAAAAAAGAAAATTGACTTTTTTACAACTTTAGATGAACAAATTTATCCTAAATCATTTGAAAAACTAAACAAACCTCCATTTTTAATGTATTTTAAAGGTAATATTGATTTATTAAAATCAGTTGATATTTCTAAAAAAAATGAATTTTGTATTCTTGATGCAAAACAATATTTTTCAAATAATGATATTGTTGAATTTTTGTTAGATAGTGGAGTAAAAATTATCTTAGTTTTACCTTGTGGTTTGGAAACAAATTTTATAAAAAATGCTTTAAAAAGTGTTTTGCCTAATAATTTATTAATTATTTCTGAATATTCAGGTAATTATTATTCACATTCAAAGGAAACTAAAGAAAGAACTAATTTGATAATAAATAATCTAAAAAGTCAATTATATGGGGAAGAGTTTAATCAAAATGATAATTATTATGAAAAATTAATAAATCGTTTAAATTACAAAAAAATATGTAAAAATAAATGTTAAAAAAACAAAAAACTTAATGTTTTATTGCATTTTTCCAACCAAAAAAGTACCCTAAAATTGTATTTTTCCAACTAATTTTTGCCTTTTGAGAAAAAAATACCAGCCAATTTAGTCAAAAATCTATGCCAAATGCCACAAAATTTTGCGCCATTTACCATATTTTTGACTAAAAATATTGCAAATAAAGGAAATATTTTCTTGTAAATTAGGGAAGTAAAATATTGTAAATTAAGTAAATTTAATTGAATAAACTCATTATTTTTAATAACTAAATAAAAAATATTAAGGAGAATTTCTTGAAAACAGCTAACGGTAAAAACAAGTTAGAAAGATTAATGAATAAAGCATATAAATATTTAAATATTAGATTAAAAAAAGCAAGTAATAAATATTTATATATTGATACGGTTGATGAAAAAGAAAATGAAATGGTATTGTTGGCTCCTTTGCACTCTGCAAAATTAGTAAGCACAAAATATGGTTCAAAGTATGCTATTAACGTTGATAATATAGAAGAAACAATATGGGTTGCAAGCTTTGCAGCAATTGAATTAAATAATTATCACAATGATTTAATTATTTTTAAGATAAATAAAAATTATGTTTCTGAAAGTTTATGAAAAAACATTGAAGAAGCATTAAAAGGATTTGATGATATTTGATTAGTTAGTGAATTTATTAAAAAAAAAACAATATATGTTTTACAAAGTGCAAATAAACATATTGATAAAAATCTTAATTTAATTTATTCCTATTAAAAAATATCTAAAAAGTTAATTAATAACAATTTTTACAAGTTTTGTACTTTTTTGTCAATATAGCAATTAACAATAACAAAAATTAGGTTTATGTGGTGTTAAAAATATGAATAAAAAAATTTACAAATTTAATTGATTATTGTTTTTAATATTAATTTTAACAACTCCAATTATATTAGGGGCTATTTCAATAGGATATATATCTGTTTGAAACCAATTAGAAATAAGAATATTAAATATTTCATCAGTTTATATTATTTCAAAATCGCAAATTTTATACATTAATGTTTTTATATTGTTAATATCAATAATTTTATTATTTTCAATATCTTTTTATTTTGGGCATCAACTTATTTTAAATACTTTTACATATAAGGAAATTAAAATAAACATTGATAGTATTTCTAAAAAATTAATTAAAAAAATTGAGTACAAATTGTTTACCATAAAAAATTACAAAAAATGATTATTTAAAAATAATATTGAATATCAAATTGTTGATAAAAAATTAATAAAGGAAAATTAATAAGGAGAAACAATAACACAAAAAATTATATTTGCACTTTTTGATGATGGTAAAAGAAGTTATTTTAATGCATTAAAAGAAAATTCTAAATATAAAGTTATTAGCATAGGAATAAATAGAAAACATCAAGAAAATGAAAACTATAAAATTATTGATTTAAGAATATCAAATCATAAATTATTTGATGAGTTAGACAAATTACCAAAACCAGACATTATTCTAGCATCTCCGCCTTGTGAAAGTTGGTCTCAAGCTGATAATCCCTGCAACTTATGAAATAAAATTTCAAAAAATTATGTAGAAATTAAAAATAAGAATTTTTTTGACGATTGAAACATAAAACAGACTAATCATTTTAGAAAAAGAAACTTTTTTAAGAAAGAAGCTAAAAGAATTATTGGAGAAGATACTATTGCAGCAACTTTAGCAATTATTGAACATTATAAACCTGAGGCATGAGTTATTGAAAACCCTTTGACAAGTAAGGTGTGACAATGAATTGAAAACCATTTAAATATTAAAGGATTTAAAAATATAGCACATTACAATGCATATAGTGACTCATTTACTAAAAAACCAACTAATTTTTTTAGTAATAAAAAATTAAATTTAAAAAAATCAACACTAAAATCAAAAAATTGAAGTGAAGTTTGTGGTTATGACACAAGAAGTTCAATACCAACTGATTTAATTAAATATATTGTTAAACAACTAGAAGAAAACTAAATAAAAATTACTTATGAAAGGAAAGAAAAAAATGACATTATATAAAATAGGGAAAATAATAAACATAGATAAAGATTATGTAATTTTTGAAAATAATGATATTGGTGAATTAATAAATATTCCTGATGTCAAAAGATTCAAGGAAGGTGAAACTAGAAAAATTTTTATTTCTAGCATTGAAAATGAATATACAAAAACAACTTATGGATTTGAAGATATAAAAGAATTAATTTTATTTGAAGACTTAATTTCATTACAAGGAATAGGTCCAAAGAAAGCTATGCTTTTATTAAATAATGGTTGAAAAACTATTGCAAATTGATTAGCAGATAATTATAGAGATAAAATTCATTCAATTACATATATTTCACCGCGTGCTTGGGGAGATATTTCTGATTATTATTCAAAAAAATATCAAAAATGGATCGAAAATAATTTTGACCCAAGACTTAATAATTATTGAGGACAATCTTGGAATAATGAATAGAACAAATCAAAATAAAAAATATCTTTCATTATTTAAAGAAACAATGGAACAACTAGGTTTTAAAGAATTACAAATTAAATATGCACTTGAAAATATAAAAATAAATGAAAACATTGAACAATGTGTTGAAGATGCAATAAAATTAATTGCCCTTAAAAATAAATTTGATAAAGAATACAAAGAAATAAATTAAGAAATAAAAAAAGGAACTAAGCCCCATTGATTGATAAATCAATAGCTCCATTGTCATAATGACAACGCCTGCTTAGTTCTAATTTAATTATAACAAATGATTAATAAAATGTATATATTCAAATTTAAATACTGTTATAAAAGTAAGCACTATGCATTAATTCTTTCTCAAGAGCATAACAAATATAAGTATTTAACTTTAACACATAAAAGTAAAGTGAATAACAAAAATTGTATGAGATTATGTCATAACCCAAACCTTAATTCAAAAAGATTATCATATTTTGTTCCTAGAATAAAAAATAGTCCAATTAAAAACTTCTCAAAAAAATTTTTAAAAAATTTTATTTTATCAGAGTTTGATAAATGTGAAATTGAAAATTATATTAAGCAAAAATCTAATGATGAGTTTTTAAAAAAATGGTTGAAAAAGAAAAAGTTATTGTAATTTGAAAAACTAAAAATTAAGGAGCATAAATGATTTGCAGTTTTATTGTTCATATTGATAATGAAAATAATTTAGACGAACAATTAAAGCTATTGAATGAAAAAATAAATGTTATAGAAAATAAGACATTTTATGATATTAAAATTGCTTGTAATTTAATATTTAATGAATTTATTAAAACAAGAAAAATATTGAAATTAATAAAGAAAATTCATAATCAAAAATTAAAGAATAAGGATGCTTTAAAAAATTTTATTTTGGAGAAAATAACCTTTTTTAACTATCTTTTACCAAAAATATTAATCAAAAAAACAAGTTTTTCTAATGAAATAATGTTTTATTTAAAATTTTTTCAAGTACATAAATATGTTGAAAGAGTTGATGAATTTGTTAGAGAAATATTAAATTTTGATGATTCAAACAAAATTATGACTAATATAGAAGATTCTATTTTTGTTGAGTTTAAAAAGCAAATATTTGAAACTTTTAAAGAATTTAAAATTTTGGATTTGCCTTGCCCTTGATTATATTTTCCCGACTTTTTTATTTAAAAAATTGGAAAATGTAGCAAAAAATCTTGGAATTTGAAGATTTAAATCTATTTAAGGAAGATGTATGAATAATAAAATTAAAAAATTAGAAAAACAATGACTTAAGAAAAATAAAGTTCCCGTGAATGAAATATTACAAGACGTTGTTTGAAATGTTAAATTTGTTTATGATAATGAAATTAAAACAGGTTATATAGTTAGAGATAAAACAATTAAAAATACTTATATGTTATTACCCTTAAGTATTGGAAAAGGTTTTACAGTGTTTAAAAAAACACATATTCAATGAATAGAATCTGCTTTTAATGGTAACAAACTTTACTACAAAAATATTAATTGAAATAATTAAACAAAGGAACTAAAAATGACACCAGCAATAGATATAGTAAGTTTCACCATAAAAAATCCAAGAAATGCAAAATATCAATATCGCTTTAGAGATTGAGGAGCTGAAAGTTGAGGATATGAAATTGCTTCAATAGCTAGCGATTTAGATGTAAAAAAAGAAGATGTAATTATTAATAAAATTAATGATAATCATTTAGTTTTTAATTTTACTTCTAAAAAAGATAAATATATATGTGGCAACTTTAATAGAAATACTTATCACATAAACTATAATGATGAGATTAAAATTGGTATTAATCGTAAAGAATATCCTAATTTTGTAGAAAAAGCAATTAAAGGATTTAATGATTTTTTTGGAGAAAAATGACAAAAAAACAACAATTAATTAATTTAACTAATGAAGAAGAAGTTATTAATTACATTTTATCTCAATGTGATGAAACTAAAATAACAAGAGAAAAACTCATTAAAAATTTACAAAAAGCAATGAATAATAAAATTATGAATCTTCTAAATAATTTTAAATTATCTGATGAATGTTGAATTTTTAATATGGATACAAAGTACGGTTCTGATTCATTTAAAAAATATTTCGCTTTTAGAAATGATTTTCCCGCAAATATGAAAGTTGATGAAGAAGATCGTTTCTTAACTGATTATGAATTAATTCAAAAGTATGGAAGAGAATGATGACACGAAAATTCATTTCCATTTACTAATTGTTTGAGAGAAGATTTAAATATTGAAGAATTAAAATGAGTAAGTCAAAGAATGAGTTTTGTACCATATCAATCTTGAATATTCAAATTATCTAAAAATAATTCAATAATACCAGTATTTTATTAAACAAATGATTGAGGTCAATTCTCAAAAAAAATAAAAGATGCACAAAATTTTAGAATACCTGTTGATAATTTGAAAAATTAATAAATACTAAAATAAGGATGATTTAAAATGAATAATAATATTAAAATTAAAAAAACTAACCCCTTTAATAAAGAAAGAATTGAATTAATATTTAAAAATTTTGTTAATTCTGATGACTATAAAAAATTTCAACAAGTTATTAAGAACTTAGAAGACATGTAATAATATCATTTAGGAATTTTAAGAAGAATATGAAGTGCAATTTTGTGCTTTATCCAAAACAATTGATTAGACCTGTAATAAGAATTGTAGGTTCAAAGTATAAAATGCTACATTGATTATTGGAACATTTTAATTTAGAGAATATAAATAATAAAATTACAACATTTTTAGAACCTTTTGGTGGTTCTGGTATAGTATCTGTAAATATTAAACATTTATATTCAAACATAAAAGTATATTTAAATGATTTTGATAATATATTTCCTTTAACATGGGAATATATTAAAGATAATAATTCTCGATTTAATGGTTATGGAAGTATTACTGAATCAGCAATTAAACAATATGAAACAAAAATTAAAAATGGTTTATGAAGCAAAGTAAAAAAATATAATGATGTTTTATCAAAAATTCAAATTGATTCAAATGATTATTTATCCTTTTGTCTCAAAATTCTTAAAACCATTAAAAATTGTGAAAAAGTATTTATATATTTTGACCCACCTTACTATAATGAAAAATCTAAATATTCAAAGTTCTATAAAAACTCATTAAATTTAAACAAATTTATTGATGACGTTAAAAACATTAATAAAAATTATGATGTAAATATTGCTATTTCATTTAGAGATTGTGCTGAAATTAGAAAAGAATTTTCAAACAAAAATTGAAACATTTATGAATATGAAAAGATTAATTATCATATGTCTAAATTTGGAAAATGTCCAATAGTTAAAGAATTATTGATTACCAATTATAAATAATGAACAATGAAAGGAATAAAAATATGAAAAATAAAACTATAAGAGATTTCTTTGAATCATTACCAAAGGAAAAATATAATAATAAATATATCAGTGAGTATGAAACAAATCATTTAGAGTATATCGAAGAATTTGTTAATACTTATGATAAAGATAGAATAATAAATGAATTTAACGATATTGTTTCTGAATGCTGCAAAGTTGAAGATGGAAATACTCCTTGATTTGGAGCATATACACAAGATTGAGCTAATGAAATTAGCAAAGATTTACTAGGATATTTTTATGCTTTGCAAGATTATTTAAAGATAATTCCTCGTCAAGATTTACTAGATTTAATTAAAAAAGATATGCTATTACCAATAATGATTGATGCATATAACTATGATTTATTATCAAGTAATAAATCTTTAATTCAAGATTATACAAAATGAAAATATAGTAAAACTAATGGAAAGGAATTTAAAAATGCTTAATAAATCTATTAAATATTTTTTATTAAACAAACATTCTAAATGAAACATTGATGCATTTGGCCCATTTGAACAATATTTGATTGAAAGATTTGCTAAATATTATATTAGCAATGAGCAAAATGATTTTGAAAATGCTGTTGAAATGTTTAGTGATTTAGATGGATATTCACCTTTAGACAATTCTGAAGATATAGAAAAAATAGAATCCAATTTAGAAAAATATACATATAAATATATTAATTTATTCGACCATTATCTTTCAATAACTCCTTTTAGTGTTTTTATGAAAGAATATAAACAAGGTCATTTAATTTATTTAATCATAAAAATAAGACTTAAAGAACTATTATTAAAGAATAAAGAATTAATTGAAGAGTATGTACAATGAAATCAAAAATCATCAAATGATTTAGAAAGTGATAAATAATGGATAAAATATATAATAAATTTACTGGTATTGGGTGAGCATCAAAAATATCAAAATTTAAAGAAACTAAAAATGGTAATAAATATATAACTTTTAATTTTATATTATTTGACCCAAGCAATACAGATGCAGCAAAATGACCAGCACCAATAGTTGTATATTTGTTTGAAAATTCTAATAACAATTTAGATAATTTTAATTTAAAAGAAAATTCATTGGTTCAAATCGAAGGTAAAATTAATTCATATTTCTTTAAAAGAAAAACTGAAATATCAATTTGAGCAACATCATTAAACGAATTAAAGATTTAGTTTATACGCACGCGTGCATAAATAATACACGCACTAGTGCGTATGTGTATAAGCAAAACATTAAATTAAAATGTATAATTATTAATAATAAAAGGACATTTATGAAATCAAAAAAAATATTTTTATCATTATTACCTGTAGTAACAGCAACATCACTTCCACTTGTTTCAGCAAGTTGCGATTGATTATATGATAAACCTAGAACACCTAAAAAACCATCTCTGCCAAACCCTACATTGCCTAAAAGGCCTGAAGTTAATCCTGCAGATAGATTTGATAATAAATTATTATATGATATCCCTGTACCCAAAGTACCTGAACATTTAAAAGGTAAAGATATAGTTGGTCCACATAAACTATTTCATTACATAATGAATATTCATAAACTAAAAGTTTTAGATGCAAGCGGTAATGAAACTTCAGAGTTTGAAAGCGTTGATAGAAAAATCGAAAGATATAATGAAGCATTAAAAGTATTAGAAGAATATGAAGATTACGTAAGAAAAGTTAGACATATTTTTGATGAAAAATGAGAAAATATAAAAGAATTGGCTAAAAATCAAAAAAATTTAAAATATGAAAAACCCTTTTATGACAAATGATATGCTAATTATCAATTCTTTACTGAATCCCGTCTAAAAGATAATGACCCTGAATTAGCAGGTTTAACAGAAGAAGAAAAAGAAGAAATTCAAAAAGAAAATATAACTGCATTACCATTATGATTAACTGTTGAAAATTTTATGAATGTTTTTACTGAAATTTTTAATATGAGACGCATAATAATTGAATTAATAAATTTATATAAATTTATGATGAAAAATGTTAATAATGAAAATAAAACTCTTTTAGAACAATTGCAAGCAATGGGTCCTGATAAATTAAAAAAATTAAAAGAAATGATTCAAATAAGAATAATTAAGGGAGAATTAGTTCATCTTAAAGTTGCTTTAGAAATTAATAATAAATTATATTCATTTTCAACACCTGATTTAAAATTTTATTACGACAAACCATCTCATTACAATAAAATAATTAATTGAGTTAATGAATTTATAAATCCTTTATCTTATTTATTAGGATTTAACACTGATAACAATGATTATTTTTATGATAATAAATCTCCTGACTTTTATCGCATTAGAGAATATTTCTTTGGTCGTAAAGAATATGGTTCAAGTGCAAAAGGATTTACTATTGGTAAATTAAAAAAATATAATACTAAGTTAGCATTAGAAGCATTAGAACAATGATTAAATAAATATAAAAATTCTTTTGGTATAAAATATAGTTCCTTAAAATAAACAACATTCTTTGATAATTTCTGTTGTTTGTAAAGAGTATGATTAATTTATGAGTGCACTAGTGCATGCAAAATACTATGCACGCGTGCAGCCATAAATATAAAGCAAGCACTATTGAAAAAAAATTAGTGTTCTTTTTTTCATTTTCTTTACAAATTTAAGAAAGGAAGAATTATGGATTCTGGTGCAGGAATTGGGACATTAAAAAAAGCATTATCAGAACTTTTTAATCAAATAAACCCCTTTGTGTCATTATTAGCCGGATATGCAGTTGTTGTTTTTGCTTTAATTGCAATAGTTATGACTTTTTCAGCGGTTGCTGCTTTAAAAACAGCAAAAACACAAACTTCAAAAAAAGAAGCTAAATCAAGAATTGTTGGTATTTGATTATCATTTGGTTTTTTAATATTATTTGTTGTATTAATACCAGTCATTTTAAAAGTGGCTTCGACATTTTTATCTAATTAATTAAATTAAAGGAGAATTTATGATACATTGAACATTTTATGTAGCTATTGCTTTTTCACCACTAATTTTAGGTCTGTTCACTTGATTAATTACCATATTTCTAAGAAGAACTAAAATTAGAATTAAATATGAAAATGTGATAACAAAATATAAATTTGACGATAAATACAAAAAGTTAACAAAATTATCTAATGTTATATTATCGATGTTCATTACATTAATTGTAATAACTTTATCTTTTGTATTTGCTGGAATTGGTTATACTTATTTTTCTAAATAAGAACTAATATGGGTTCAAATATATTCACAATAGCACTATCACCTGTTTTATATTTAGTATTTTCACTATTTTGGGGAATATTTATTAGTTTCCCGTTTTTAATCTTGCAAGGTCTTTTTAAGGCTGCTAGATTTTTTGGTTTTGAATTACTTAACCTAATTATTTTTCAAGTTGAACCAAGTGACTATACTTTTAGTTTTTCAAAATTACCAATTGCATTTTTAGCATTTTTAATATATGGGTTATTATTTACAATAATTTTCATTATATTTTCTTTTATCAAATATCAATTAGCTAAAAGAAATAAAAATAGTAATATGGAACATTTAAGATTTAAAAATGTTTTAAGAGCTTCATTATCAGCGTTTTTATGAGCTTTATTATTACCTTTTATGATATTTATACTAAATTTAGTATCAGCAATAGTTTTTAAATATTTTACTAATATTTTACAATTACAATCTGGTACAAAAGCTGATGTTATATCACAATTATATGCATCATTAAATAGCACTAAAGGTATACCTGATGATTGAGTTAAAGATTCAGTAGAAAAAGGACAATTTGCTCCATTAGGATTTGATATATTTTTAGCAAAATCAATACCAAGTTCTTTACCAGTAGCACTAATTTTTATTAAAAATATGGTAGTAGCTTGAATGTGTTTAATTATATTAGGTGCTATTTTAGTTGATATTCTTAGAAATTCATTAATGCAATTTACTTTGTTCTTAATTTCACCATTAGTTGCTGCTAAGTCTATTGATGATAATGGTAAATCTCTTATGAATTGAAAAAATGCATTTATTCAAAGTGCAATAAGTATATTTTTATCGTTATTATCTCTAAATTTTTTCATTATATTTATTTTAGTTCTAGACCCAATTAAAACAAAATTATCATATCTTCAAATTATTGGAGATTTAGTTATTTATATCGGTGCAGCATATGCCACAAAATCAATTAATAAATTAATAGGTGATATTTTAGATATTCAAGTGTCTAATTTTGGATTTAAAAAAGCTGCTCAATTTATTAGAGGTGGTGTTAAATTAGGTACTGCTACAGCAGCTGCAGGAGCAGCAGTTGCTTCAGGTGGAGCAACTTTAGGAGCAACTTTAGCTAAAGGTGGATTTGCTAATACAGTAGGTGGATTGCTTGGTAAAGCAACAAACTTATCAAAAGTAGCTAATAATAAAGGCATTGCTAAAAGTATGGGAATGTCTAAAGATTTTATTAAATCTACACTCGCTTCAGTTGGTAAAAATAAGCCATTAGAGCAAAAGAAAATACTAGATTCATATAAAACCTTTGCCACTGATAAATCAGGCATTCTAAACAAAAATGCATTAAAGGATTTAGATTCATTAAAAAGCTTTAAACTTTCACAAATTGAAAAAGAAAAAGAAATATTAAAGCGTAATGCTGAAGCATATAAAGTTTATACAAACTCAAATGCTGATTCATATTTAGAACAAAAACGAGCACGATTAAGAAATATAAAACAAGAACAAGAACATAAATTAGCAATTGCTAAATATCAACGAGAATTAGAAGAATTGAACAACCCTAATAATGAAACTAATACTGACAAAGAACAAAATACTAATGAAAGCGAGAAATAATTATGTTACAAAATAAAAAATTAGCAGATAAAACATTAACTATTTGAAAGAATTTCACTGTTTTTGATTTAATAGTTTTATTCATAGTTTTCACAATATCTTTGGTAATTAGTATGTTTACTAACAACTTTAATTGAAAGTTTAAAATTGCTATTTTTATAATTATTTTTAGTTCAACATTTTGAATTTTATTAAATTCAAAAAAACATAATTGCAGATTTTATGTTTTAGCATTTAGAGCAATGAAATATTGAGTAGGAGTTAGAAAATATAAAAAAGATACAAAAAATACTACCGCTCATTTAATACCTTATCAAGAAATTATTAATGATAATATTGTAATAACTAGAAAAAATAATTTTGGTATCTTTAGTCATTTCTCTGTTATTCAAATTAAAGGATTTAATGTTTTTGTTAATTCTGAACAAGATAGGGAAAATGAATTTAATAGATTTACGAGTTTATTAAATTCAATTGAAGATAAAATATCAATTGTAAAAACTTCTTCTTCGATTGATTTATCAGAAAATCTAAGAGCAGTCAAGCAAAATTTTAAAAGTGAAATTGTTAAATCAAATGAATTAGCGGAAAAATATTGTTTGTTAAATGAAAAAGAATTAGAAACATTAAATAATCAAAACAATATTCATAATTATTATCTAGTAATTTTTGGTGATTCTGTAACTGATTTAGAAAACAAAAGAACTAAAATTTTAGGTCAATTATTGCAAACAAAATTTAATCCTAAAATATTAGAAAAGAAAGAACTAATTGAAATATTAAATTTAATTTTTAAAGTTAATCTAAATGTTGATAGTTATGATAACTTTGATTTAAGTTTATTGGCACCATCAAATGTTGAATTCAATAAAAAATATGTTACTGTTGATGATAAATTTATATCTTTTCAAGCAATTAATGATTTCAATAATATTGAAATTCCCGAAGGATGAGTATATAAGTTATTTTCATCAAATTCTACAGTCATATGAAATTTATCACCTTTTGATGACTCATTAAAAGAAAAAATACTTAACAAAGCTTCATCGATTGTGGAAATTAATAATAACAATAAATCTAGATTTAAAACTATGAAATCAGCAATTGAAATAGAAGCTATCGAACATTTAATTTATTTAGCTAATACACAAAATATGAATATTTTTAATAGTAATTTTATTTTTGTTAATCAAGGGAATAATTTAGAAGAGCTAAATATTTTAGAAATAGAAAATCAATTAAATGCTTCAGAAGTTAGTGCCAATTTAAACCCCTTATTATTTAAGCAAAAACAAGGATATAGCAATGCTTGCTTTTTAAATGGAGATACACTTAACAATGATTTAGAAATGGTTTCAGATAATGTGTCAAGAGGATGAGGATTTATTAATTCAGAATTAAATGATAAAACTCCTTTGTTGTTTGGATTTGATAGAACAACTAATTCACCCTTATTTTTAGATATTAAAACTAAAAATTCACAAAGAGTTTATTCGAATATGTTGGTTACTGGAACACCAGGTGCAGGTAAATCAACTTTAATGAAAAAAATGATTTTACATTATTTAATATATGGAGTAGATATAGTTATATTAGACCCACAAAGAGAATATTCCAAATATGCAAAAATGTTTAATGGTGAAGTTTTTGAAATGGGAAGTGGTATTAATACTTTAATTAATCCATTACAATTGGACTTGCAATTTAATGAACAATTAAATATAAATAATCAAAATAAAATCATTATTTCAACAAATGTTAGAAAAGTTCAAAAATTCTTAAAATTAATGTGTAATTTTAATGATATTCAAGTTAGATTCATTGGTAAATCATTAACTGAACTTTATAATAAATGAAACTTTTATGATAAAAATATTAATTTTTTGAAGTTAAGGAATACTGATTATCCTACAATAAATGATTACATTAATTTTTTAGAAAACTATGAATTTGATAACAAAAATGATAGAGATATTTACCTTAAATCACAAAAAATGTTACTTGCCACTTTAAAATCTGAATTTACTAATAATTCACCATATGAAGCTTTGTATAATGGACATACAAATATTAATTTATCTTCACATTTTAACATTATTGATACATATAATTTGTCTACAAAAGATGATTCACCAGCATCCAAAGCAGGTTTATTCTTAATTCTTTCGTTTTTGCAAAATAAAATATCAAATAATTATTTTTCAAACCCTAATGGAAATAATTGAATTATGTTAGTAATTGATGAAGCCCATAAATTTATTGACCCAATTAATCCAATTGCATTAGACTTTGTTTGAGATACTGCAAAAACTATTAGAAAATATCGCGGAATGCTAGTTTTAGGAACTCAAAACTTTATGGATTTTAATCAAAACCAATTAGTATCAACTAAATCAGCCGGTATTCTTGAAAATATGCAATATTCTATTACTTTAAGGTCAAACTATCAAGATATTGAAGCTCTTAAAAATCTATTTGAAAATCGAATACCATTAACTCAATCAGAACTTCAATATATTTCATCAGCACCTGTAGGTGGTGGAATTTTATCAATAGATAATACAACTAGATTTCAATTTCAATCATATTTCAATGAAATTGAAAAAGAATTATTGTTTAACAATGGAAATTTAAATAAATAAAGGAGAACTTATGAAAAAATGAACAAAAATATTATTAGGAACTTTAGCGGTTTTATCATTTGCAGGACTAGGACTTGGTATAAAAGCTTGTCAAGATAAAAGAAAAGCAAATTCAAGCGATGGAAATATTAGTAAAGATAAAATATCTAGTATTAATGAATGAACTGAAAACTTACCAAATGTAAATACAAAATATTTAAATATTGATTTACCAGAACATTTCTTTAATTTTAGAAATATTAAGTGATTTTTGTATACGCAAAGAGCTTACCGAGTAGCACCACCATTTGACAAAAATAAAACTGAGTGGTCTTCAAAATTAAAAATAAAAAATAATATAAAGAATTTTTTTAGAAGTCAAATTGAAAAATATTTAGAAAATCAAATAGGTTTAAAAAAAGAATATTGAGATTTAGAAAATCAACTAGATTCTATTTTTGAAAAACTATGAGATAGATATTTATCTAATGCTTCTAATTGAAGTGGAGAACATGTTTCAGATACAGAAAGTTTGTCTGGAGGCGGACATAATGGACACGGTGGAGGCGGGTCACCGAGATTAATTCACTATTTTTTAAGTTCCCTTACTTTTAAAGAAAATATATCTTTTACTTTAAAAACAAAAATAAGATCGGAATATAAAGCATTTGATTATTTTAAAAATGAATTAAAAAAAGAAAATTTTATTTTAGAAAATAAAAATGTTGATTTAACTACTGATTATAATAGAGATACTATTGATAATTATCGAAGAGAAGAACCTGAATACGAATTGTTTAAAACAAATAAACAATATTTTTTAGAATGAGCTAAAAAATTAGATGAATTATCATATACTTTTGATAATGAAACTTGAAGACTTAAATATGAAATAAATGATGACAATAAAACAATTAACATTTATATGGTTAACGAAACATTTGGAATTAAAACTCTTTTAATTAAAAATCAAGGTTTTAACTTCATTAAATCAAATAAATTAGATAAATTAGATACTATTTCAAAATTTATTTTATCTGAAGTTGGTCAATATTTAAATTTTAATAAAATAAATTCTGATAACCCTACTGGAATGTCTGATGATGAACCTAGAAGAATACAAAATGATAAACCAATAGGTTTAAATGGAAATAATTATTATTTAGGAACATATAAATTGCATACTTTAGCTAAATTTTCATTCACTGCACCAAATGATAATTATGTTGTTAAAGTTAATGGGAAAAAAGTGGATGTTATTAATAATAAATTTGATATTCCTTTAACTGATAATAGAAATGATGCTTCAGATGATGAAAGAATTCATAATGATGGTGTTGATAAATCCAAACCTAAGGATGAAAATAACTCTCATAAGAAAAATGAATATACAATCACAATAGAAGAATATGACAATATCAATACTGATACCACTCCTAAAATAACTTATACTAAAAAGTATATTATTGAGACTAAAACAGGCAGTCTTGATTTTAAATGATATGCGTGAGACCCTAAAAATAATAAAAATCAACAAGAATTAATTGAAGAGTATTTAAAAGATGAAAAAGGAAATATTAAAAGAGATGATAATGGTAATCCAATTAAAAATCCAAAATATGACCCTTTAATTGATAAAAACACTGGAACAAAAAAAGAATTAGTTTGATTTGATACTTCAAAATATTCATTATATGACGATATAAAAAATATGAATTCAATTGAAAAACTTTATGCACAAAAAACTGGTCTTCCACCATATGCATATACATTGCTAAATTCAATAGGAACTAAAATTCGTGATAAAGGATTTATTGCTGAGGCTTCAGTAGTTTCTAAAGGTGCTTTAAGACAATTATTTGGTGAAATTAAAGATTATTATATGCTAAGATTAGATAACAATTCTGCATTTAATTTCAATAAATGAAATAATCCTACCAAGCTTGAAAATAAAGTCTCTGAAAACTCATATATATCAACCGAAGGGCTATATCTATTTTATACTAGAAGTTCTGATGGTTCAATATCAAACTTTAAAATATTAAGAATAAAAAATGATGACAATATGATTGGAAAAACATTTAGTGAAATAAATGATATTAGTTCAATTAAAAATCTATGAAAAACCACAACTGGTGAATTTTTTTCTAGATATTTAGAGAAAAAACATAATATTTATAGAGAACAATTAAATTTATTAAAATATGAACAAATTCAAGAATATTGAAGACAATATATTACATATCTTGCTAAAGGAAATTCAGAAGATGTAAATATTAATCCAAATTTTGATTTTTCATCTGAAAATAATAAATTTAATAACCAATTTGAATTTTTGGAATATGTTAAAAACAATAATATTGATTTAATGAAAAAATATGCAAATTTTGCTTATAAAGATTTAGTGGAAATATCTAAATTTGAATTTATAAGTGAAACCGAATTTAAATTAACTTATAAGTTAAAAACTTCTGATATTAGATATAAATTATTGACTAGTAGTCAAATTTATAGAATTGAATTTCTAAATCAAAAAAATAAAAATAGAATACATATTGATTGAAAATTAGATTTTTTAAGAAAACAGATTCAAAACAATTCAAAATCTAAATTCTTAAAATGATTAAATAAATCATATTTTGATTTAATTGGTAATTCAGATAATGATAAAGAAAAATTAACATTTGATTGATATATATTAAATGATAAAATACACTTCACTTTTAAGCTAAAAGATAAATATACTAATGATTGATATTTAACTGGTTCATCAATATTTGCATCTACAAATTTTAAACCTTCTTCACTTTTTGATGATTTTGAGCCTAATCAAATTAATTTAAAAGGTGAAATTAGAGATGAACAAATAAAAAATTTAATTATTAATCAAATAAAAAACCAAATTTTAAATTATTTAAAAACAAAAAATATGGCTCTTAATGAAAGTTTATTAAGCATTCCTGAAATAAATGAATCAATATTAAATTTATTAAGAAATGTATATTTAAATAATGATAATGCCTTAAAAAATGTTGTTAAATTTAAAGTTTTATATAAAGATGGTAAAACCAATGAAGAATTAACTTTTGAAGTAATTAATTTTGCTAATAGTTATGTTTCAAAACCAATCGATTTATCAAAGATAAATTTAGATTTATATGACATCAATTTTGATGTATCTTATAATAATAAAGAAGAATATGAGAAAAAAAGATTAGAAATAGCAAAGCTATTGAAAGATTACATACAAAAAGAATTAACAAAGATTGATTCAGAATTAATTTTAGGAAAAAATGTTATATATAATGAAGAACAATTTGAAACTGTTATAACTAATTTGTTTTATAAGAATATAGTTTCAAGGTTGCAACTTTATTCAAATCATCCAATGATTAGTGGTCAAACTCATATTGATTTAAAAAATAGTCATAATACTACAACTAAATTTAATTTTAATGAATTATTAATTAATGAATTAAACATAAAATCGAATAACTATAATGATATTAAATCGAAAATAATTAGTTGAGTTGAAAATGAAATTAAAAATAAGAATTTAATATTCAATTTAACTTATGGTAAAGATTATTTTATTGAAAATATAGATAATCCAAAATTTCTAAAATCCTTAATAGCTAAAAATGGAAAAAATAGTTTGACTCTCAAAATAAAACCAAATTCCGAAAATTTTGATGGAGAAGCAAAATTCACCGTAAATAATGACTATGATGGAAAATTAAGCACTGAAGATAAAAATAGTTGAAAAGCAAAAAGAAAATTAAGTCCTGCAGCAATAGGATTAATTACTACTTTATCAATTTTTAGCCTTATTGGAACATTAATACCTTTGATAATTTTTATTTATAGGAAAAGGACAACTAAAACAAAATAATGAAAAATTTGAATAAATGTTTATATCGATTACGTGGATTTGGAATTAATAAGAAAAATTCTGTCTCTTGTGGCACATATCCTACATATTTTCAAGCATTACAAATATCAAAAGAGTTAATTTTAAATAAAAAATATGAAAAAATTCGTATCGAAAGAATTACTTTGTTAAAAAATGTAACCATTAATACTCTTGAAGAAAAGAAAATTAATAATTAAAGAAATTTGCCTTTATTAAAGGCATTTTTTTATTATTAAAGTATTATTTATATATGAATACTAATGAAATAATACTAAATTATATACACAAAACAGATGATGATTTCTTTGTTTCTCTAAAGAGAAAAAATGAGGGATGAATAGTAAAAGAATGAATAACTAGAAAAGTTTATTTTAAATCAAATTTTTTGACTGTAAGAATTAGAAAATATTGTAAATTTGTAAATAATAAGTTACAATATTATAATGTTTTGTCGGATACATTACATAAATATAAGCATATTGATACTGAAATCCAAAAAGAAATAACTAAAATTTATTTAAATGGATTAACATATAGAAAAATAGCTAATATTTATAGTTTACACCACACTACAATTTTTAATATCGTTAGAAAAAATTACTATCAAGATATTAAATTAAATAATTTAAAAAAATACAATATTGAGTCTGAATCAAAAAACACTATATACATTTCTATGGATGATACATATTTTAAAGCTAAAAAAGAGAGAAACCATATTACTAAAATTAAAGCTAGAATGATTAATTTCTTTTTATTGGATGAAAACAAAAAACCTATTTGCAAAAACCATTTAATTATTTTGTCTTCACCTAAAAATAATTGAACAATTGATGCCTTGACTAGGAAAATATTATTTATCATTCGCTTTTTCTATTCAAATAAATTAAAAATAGTTATTTCTGGAGATGGTGCTAAATGAATAAGGTCATTAGCTAATCGATTAAAAGCAAAGTATATATTATGCAAATATCATCTTAAATCTAAATTTAATGTTATATTCAATAATTCAAATCAATTAAAATACGAATTAAACCAACTTTTTCAAAAAATAAATGTAAATTTAAAAGATTTAATTATTGATAATTTAAAAAACAATAATTATCGATTTATTCTAAATTTTATTATAAATAATTGGAATGATATTTATAATGCCTTCGATGAAAAAAGAGCAAAATTATTATATGAATTTACAAACTACATTAAATCTAATCTTAAAGGTCTTGAAGAAATCACTAAAGATAATTTAATCTATTACGGAAATACTGCAGAGTCATATGTTTCTCATCTTATTAAATCAAGAATTAATCAAGATTATTCAATATTTAGTCTAAAAACAATTATTCAAAAAATAGTTAATCCTTTTAACTATTCACAAAATAATATTCAGATTGAATTAATAAATTTATAGATTTTCCATTACACGCACTAGTGCGTGCATTATGCTACGCACGCGTGCGTATGTAAGATTATAATAGTGTGCTTAAATAACAATTACAAAATAGTTCTACTGAAATTATTTTATTTTTAAATATTCTTTTTTTCTGCAAAAATAGAGTAGAATTAGAGTGTAAAGAAAAATGCTTTTTTGTTTTTCTAAAACCCTTAAAAAATAAACACTACCTATTTTAAGCAAAATCTTCAACGTTGACTTTATTTAATCCACTTCACTCACTATTAGATTTAACTTTATTTAGCTTCATGAATTTACCAAATCCGCCCTCTTTTAAAGTCATTAATATGTATTCTTTTTTACTAATTGAATTTGCTTCGCCATTCTCTGTAACTTTATATTTAAAAGTTTTTAGTTTATCTTTTTCTTTTTCATTATATCCACTGGAATTAATTAAATAAGTAATTGAGTCGGGTCCATAATTACTTTCATCATAATAGTGGTAATTATTTCCAAATCATCCAGTAACTTTTGTTACATAATTATTAAATTCTTTTCTAACATTGTCAAAGTATTTTTGCATTCCTGAGAATTTGTTTCCCACTCCTGGAATTCAACTAAGGTTTTGTCCTTCTTGAATTTCTCACATTAAAGATCTTGTTCCTTTATATAGATTTACTCAACTGTTATTATCTCTTTGATTTTCAAGAGTTTCTCTACCAAACATTTCAAATAAAATAAAGTTTAATGTAGTTAAGAAGCGATAGGTTGCTTTATAGGATTCGGTATTTGCTCTAGTTTTAAATGTGGCAGATTTATTATCGTTATCTTTTTTAAATTCTTCTCCCAACATTTTGAAAATTGTGTCAATTAATTTAAGCGGGTCTAATTTAGCACTAACATTATTAGGATCTTTACCATCGCCCTTTTTAGGTGTTTCAAATGTTTTCCCAATTTGCTCTTTTATTACGCTGTTTAAATATTTCATATCAGTTTTTTTGTCAGAATTTAAATTTCTTAAACCATTGTAAAGTGGAGAATCTTCAAATTTACTTTTACCAAAAATTAAATTAATAAGTTTAATTAATTTTTCACCATTTATAATTTTATTTTCTTCCGTTCCAATGTAATCGGCTAGCATAAAAGCATCACTAAAACTAAAAACCGATTTAATTTCATTAATAGCATCGTTAAATCATTTAGTAGGATTCAATAAATCAAATTTATTAATATTAGTTTTAAATTTTTCAATTGATCTAGTTAATAATTTTTTATCAACTATTTCATGATCTATAGCTTTGTCTACTATTCCACTAATAATACCCTTTATTAATTTTTTATCATCATCATTAGTATTTTCTAATTTTAAATAATCAATAATAGTATTTGCTAGTATAGTTAGTATATCTTTATCTTTTATCAATTTTTTTAGAACGTTTTTAATTTTATCTTTTAAATCATCTTTTAATGTTTCAATAGATTTACTTAAAAATTCACCAGTTGTTTTAGTATTGTTAATTTTTTCGCCTGCTAAGATTTTGTCAACAATAAGGTCAGTAATTTCTTTAAGTTCAGAGTAAGAAAGTACTTTATTAACAATTTTTTCTAATTTTTCTTTATCAATGAATTCTTGTTTAATATCTTTTAAGTTTAATTTTTGAATTTCATTTTTTAAAATTTCATAAACAACTTCTTTTAAAGCATTTGCACCATTTTGATTTTCTTTTAATGATCCATTTAGTGCTTTTAATGCTTCAAAAATTAAATTTTCTATTCTTTTTAAGAATGCTTTTTCTTTTTCATCAATTACATTTGCTGAATTTTTATTTTGTTTATTATTTGAAGCTTGAAACTTAGGAATGTTATTTCTTAAATACTGGTATAAGAACATTAATTCACTTTTTAATTCATCTTTAGAAACACTTTTATCTAACGCAGTATTTATTAACTCTTTAATATTTTTTTCTTTTATTAAAGAAGCGTATTCAATGTTTTTAATAGCATCTACTAAACTCGTTAATAAAGTTGAAGTTTGAATTTTATTATTTTTTATTATTTCAATATTAGCTATTTTATCTATTAAAGCATTGGAAATGTTTTCAACAATTTCTAAATTTCCTATTTTTTTAATTAATCTTAATAATAATTTCTTAATTGCTTCTTGTTCTGCAGAGCTAGAATCAATTTTATATTTTTTATTAATTTCGTTTAAAGTAAATGATATTGATTCTTCAATTAAAACTTCATCTTTAATAGCTAAGGATATAGTTTCTTTTATAAAAGTTTGCAAATTGTTTTTGCTTTGAAAAAGTAAATAATTAATTAATTTGTTGAAATTGTTATTAGTTTTAAAAGCCTCCTCATCTAAATTTATTATTGATTCTAATAATTTAGTGATGAAATTTGATAAGGGATCGTGTTCAAAAATAATATTCATTAATTTATCAATTATTTTATTAGCAAATACCTCACTATCTTTATTAACTTTTAAAATTTCTAATTTAATTACTTGCAATTTTTCTTTAACAAAGCTTTTAAATTTTTCATCACTTTTTAAAGATTTAAAAACTTCTGTTAATTTATCATTGATTTCTTTTTTATCTTCTTTGGTTAGTTTTAATAAAACTGCTTTAAAAATTTTAAAAAAGCTTTCAAATGGTAATTCTTCTTTTTCAGAAAATAAAGAAGTTTGAGAAGTTTCATTATTTTCTAATTTATTATTTTTTTGATTGAATAAGTTAGAAAAATTAGCAATATTTGTTAGTAATGTAAGAGTAATATCTTTAAGTTCTTTACTTTCTAGTTCATTAACAAATTTTTCAATATTTTCATAATTAATGTTTTTTAAAATAGTATTAATATTAAAAATATTATTCATTCTAAAATTAGAAAAATCTGATTTTTGATCTTTTAAAATTTTTATAGTTTTATCAAACATTTGATTTGCAATTGCTTCAACAATTTGAAATGAGGAAGCGTTTTGAATTAGTTTTTTAATAGCATTTTCAAATGATTGTTTTGTATCGGTAGAAAGATTATTAATTTTTAAGTCATGTTGCATTAATGAAGTTAAAAATTGTGCCATATGTTCTTTAAAATCTTTTGATTTTTCTGTTTCTAAATAGTTTTTTAAGATTTCATTAATTTTACTTATTATTCTAGTTTTTGCTTTTTCTAAGTAATGTGAAAGCCATTCGTTTACTGTTTTGGCTTTTATTGATTCATCGTCAATAAAATTTTTAATTTCTTCTTTTATTAAAGGTAAAATTTGAGTTTCATAATTTTCGTTTAAAAACTTATTTGTATCTTCGATTAATGCTTTAATAAACTTAATAGTTTCGCTATCAAATCTTGTTTCATCAATTTTAATTTCATTTAATTTTTCAATATATTGTTTTAAATTTACTTTTTCTAAAATAAATTCAGTAGTTTTATTTTTATCTAAGAATGCTTTAATAATTCTTAAAATACTACCAAAATTTAAATTATTGCTAGTAAACATATCAAAAATATCTTGAAGAACTTTTGGATTTTCTTTAATTGAAAAATATTTTAAAATTGCTTTATTAAATTCGTTAGAGAATTTTTCAAAACTATCAACTTTATCATCTACTAATTTTTTAGCAGTACTACTTACGAATTTAACAAAGTTTTTATAGAAATTAGTATTTCCCATATTCTTAAGTAAAGTAATGGCAATCTTTTTAATATCAGCAGTGTCAGTTTCATTTATTGTATGGTCAAGTTTAACTTTTGAATATGCCTTTAGTAAATCGATTCCCATATCTATTACTTTTTCATTATTGCCTAATTCTTTTAGTAAAGTTTCTACTAGAACATTAGCATTGTTTTCTTCAATATTAGCTAAAATTTTGCTTACTAATTCAGGCAAGCTTTCAAAAGTATATTTATTGCTATTATCAATAATGCTTCCTAGCATTTTTTTAACTTCATCAATTAATGATTTTGATTTGATGGTTTTAAATACTTCTTCGATTAATTTTTTAGTAAAATCTTCAGCACTTGTATATTTATTATCTTTTGTTAGTTCTGCTTCTAAACCATTGGTCTTTAAAAAGTTAACAATTGGTTTAGTGATTACAAAATCAGATGCTAAGTTTAATAAATTATTAATAAAACCTTTTTCAGCAAAACCATTATCAATAAATGTATTGACAATATATTTGAAAAATTCTTTACCATTTTCATTTAGTTTATTATCTTTATTGTTTAAAACGTCTTTAATAATATTAATAATAGTTGCTTGATTTTCTGGTTCTAGTCATTTAGCTATATTTTCAATTTTTAAATTTTCGTCGTTTTCTAATTGTTTAATTCCTAATTTTTTAAGACCATTTTTATATTTAGTTTGATCAACATCATTTGTTGGGACAAAACTTACTAATGAGAATAGTAACTTATGATTAGCATTGTAAGTATTTTCTTTGCTTTCTTTTAATAAACTATCAAATAAATCTTTAAAAATATTTCCTAATGTTATTGTTTCAGCATTGTTAAAATATGCTTTTAAACTTGATTGTATTAAAGCGTTTAATAAATCAACATTTCCTTCAAAATTATTTAAGTTAGCTAAAAATTTGTCGATAAAATAATCAAATTCTTCACGTTCTTTAATGTTATAAATAGAAGCTATTTCATCTTTTATTATTTTGGCAATTTTTTGTTGTTCGCTTGGATTTTCGTTTAATCAAGTAATAATTTCTTTTAACAAGCTTGAAAATTCATCTTTTTGATTATTTATTATTTGATATGTAAATTCTTTTAAAGTATTACCTTTTTTAAAGTAATCATTTGGATTAGAAATAATATTAGAAATTGTTTTATTAATCATTATCTCTAATTTATTTTTTACATTTTCATTTTTTAATGCATTTTTAAGTGGTGATAATAATTTTTCTGGCAATAATTTATTAGTAATGTTAGTTTGGAATAAATCTTTTGTAAATGATGTTAAAAAGCTAATAAGTTTAACTTTATTTTCATTACTATTTAAAAATTCTGATTGAAAAAATTCTGAAGCAATATTAAATAATGCTTCATTTGAAATTAAGTCTTTTTGAATAATTTTTCAAACATCATCAATCTTTACATTTTTTGGTGATTTTGAATTAAATAAAGTATCAATATCTTTGTTTAATAAATTAATTCGTTTGTTTAATTCTTGATTATTTAAAAATGCATTAATTAACTTATTGAAAATTTCTTTATTTTTACTGTCTTTTAAATCATTTTGAAGTTTTGCAAGTGAAGTAGGAAAATCACTTAGTTTAAGATTATAAATTTTTAAAATACTTTCAATAAATTCATTAATTTTTTCTCAATTAAAACTACCACTATTAAAATATGCTTGATATTTAGCAAGTCAATTAACATTGTAAGGATTTTGTAGTTCATTTTTAATAGCATCACTGTTTTCTTTAATACCTTCAAAACTATATTCTTTCTTATAAGTATTAGTATTAGAACCAGAAATTCCTAAGACTTCTGTTTTTATTGAAGTAGATTTTTTATTAAATAATAAAGCTTGAGTATTTGTTGAATTTTTAGAATCAATCAAATTTTTATAGTCATTTGAATTTAAAGACATTTGCATAAAAATATCTTGTGCCAGTTTCTTTTGACCATAGAAATTTAAAGTAGGACTAGTTATTCCGTTTGTTAATTTTTCTACATTTGATTTTACATAATTTGTATCTTGATAATTAAAGAAATTAACTTTATTATTTTTTGCTATAGCAGCTAATGTATTGTTAACTATCGAGGTAATTTTTTCTAATTGGTTTTCACCAAATTTATTTTCTAATAATTGAGCTAATTTTAAAAATGGAGTAATATAACCTACTAAATTAATATTAGCATTAGGATTGATTTTTCTAATTTCAGATAGTAAAGCATTGTATTTATTAATAATATTTTCTTTATTTTTATTAATAGTATCTAAAACTTTGTTTAAATATGCTTTAGCATCTTTTACATCTTTAATACCATAAGTTAATTCTCAAATTAATTTTAATAATTCTTGTTGAGAAATAAAATCGTTCATTCCTAAAGAAAAAGTCATTAAGTTTGCATTTTTTATTTTTGATTTAAAGAATGAATATTCATTATTTTTTAATTCAAAATTATTAAATAATGATTTAGTTTTTTGTTCGCCAAGAATTTTTTTATTGTAGTTTAAAGTTTGTTCAATAGAATTGTTTTTCTTATATTTTTCTGGGTTTAATAAATGAAGTCAATCATCTAAAGTAGAGTTAGCTAAAGAAAAGTTATTATATTCATTTAAAGAAGTTTTTGTATCTTTTAAATGATTAATTAAATTAGCAATATATGAAGCATATGAAATTCCATACACTTCTTTTTTAGTTTCATTATAATGGTTTAATTGTTTTTCATTTTGACCTAATGATCATTCATCTCCAAATGCTAAATAATTAATTTTGCCAGAAACTGGTTTTTGTTCATTAGGATTACTTGGATTTGGGGTTGGTTTGTTAGTAGTTTTATTGCAAGCTCCTGCCACAAAGGCTGTTGAACTTGCAGAAATTAGGGAGGCAATTGCAATTAATGCCTTTAATTTATTTTTTTTCATTTTAGTTTTCTCCTAACCAATAGCAACATCTTCATAAATATAGTGATAGTGTTCAGCTTTTTTATGTGTGTTACCTCAAAATAATATGGTTTGTTGAATTCCGAATTGACCAATAAACATATAAACTATTAACATTAATTTCATAGAAGTAGTGATTTTAGTAGTTATTCCAGTTGATAGTCCTGCATTTCCAAATGCCGAACATATTTCAAATAGAACATCAATAAAGTCATATTGTTTTTTTGTTAAATCAAGTTCATTAGTTCCTGATTTATATGTTTCTAATGTTGTGACTGAATAAGCAATAAGTGTGCCAATAAATACTAGAAAAATTCCAATTGCAAAAATAGTTGTTGCTTTAATAAGTGTTTCTTTTCCAATTTGTCTTTTAAAAGCAATAATACTTTTTCTTCCTCTTAGCATTGTTATTATGCTTAAGAAAATAATAGCAATAGTAATATTTCTAATTCCACCAGCTGTTGATACTGGAGAAAATCCAATAAACATTAAAATACTATGAATTAAAATTGTTTGTTTAGTGAAGTGGTGATAATCAATAGTAGAAAATCCTGCAGATCTAGTAGATTTTGTTTGAAAATACATAGCGAATAGTTTTTCAAATGGACTTCCATATGATGGTTGATTTCAAAAAGCATTAGGATTTTTATTACTTAATTCAAAGATTAAGGTAAATGTTAAGCCAATAATAGTAACTGATAGATAAGTAATTAACGTTAACTTAGTGAAAAGTGAGAAACGATGTCTTGGTTCAGTTTTCTTTAAACTTTTTAATTTACAATACACATCATAAATAACAGGATAACCAACACCACCAATAAAAATTAAGATTAATGTAAATATTTGAATAGAAAAGTCTGAATAAAATGGAGCTAAATTTTTGGTACCCATAATATCAAACCCAGCATTATTTAGTGCACTAATACTATGAAAAATAGCATATTTTATTGATCGATTGAAATTATGATAAGGGTTGTATTTTTGATAATCGTAAGGATTAAAAATATTTTCGTTGTTTATACTCGCTGCTTTAGTATCATCGAATTTTCCATAAGGACTTGTATAAAAAATGATAGTAAAGATAATTGACGAGATAATAAGAGTGATTAATAAAATAGTAATTGATACTTTAATAAGCTTTTTTGTATCACCTCAGGTGTTATTTCCTCTTTCAACTTGTGTAACTTTACTATTGAAAATTGTTGCTTTTAAACCAAAAATAGTTTGTACAATGTAAACTTTAATGGTAAAAATTCCAAAGCCACCTGCGAGAATACAAATTGCAATAATTGCTTGCCCGAACTCATTAAAAGCATCGGCAATAGGAAAAGTGGAGAGACCAGTGTTACTAAAAGCTGATGAGGCAATAAAAATTGCATCACCATAATTAAATTTTAGTTGTGCCATTTTATCTTTATTATGAGTAATTGGTCATAATAAAAGAAGTGACATAACCACTGTAAAAAGCACATAAATAAGTAAAATGTATTTAATAGTTCCAAATTTTTTGAAACGACTAAAAAAGTTATTAGCTCCTTTTACTTTCTTTTCCGCTCTTTTCATAGTTTATAATTATACTTTTTTTTCTAAAAATTCTTTCCCAAGGCAGAAAAACCTAAATTTAGTATAAAAAAATTTACCTATATTTAAATATAAATTGTCAAATAATTTATTTTTCTTATTTTTTTTATTTATAAATAAAATTTGATTTTTTCTTTAAAAGATATTTTTTATGTAACATAGTATAAAATTATTTTAGGAGATTTGAGCTATGAGTATATTTAAGAAATCTAGAGAAATTTGTATTATTGGATTAGGAAGATTGGGAACTGCAATTGCTGACCAACTTATTTTTGATCATGAGCATAATATAAAAGTAGTTTTAGTTGATAAAGATGAAAAACATCTTACTCCTTTTAAAGATGAAGTAGATTCAATTTATGTTGCTGATGCTGCTGAAATTAAGACTCTTCAAGCAATAAATATTGATAGTTTTGATGTAGTAATAGTTGCAACAAGTGACAATATTGAAATAGTAGCAGCATTGGTAGAAACTGGTGTCAAAAAAGTTATTGCAAGAGCATCTTCTAAACGTCATGCTAATGTTTTAAAACAAATTGGGGTGACAACTATTATTAATCCAGAAAATGAGACAGGTCACCGTATTGCTTTATTAGTTGCAAACCCTAGTTTTTCTTCTTATTCAGAAATGTTAGTTGAATTACAAGATGGTTACGTTACTGGCTCAACATATGTTAAAAATCCAAAAATAAATAATATTAAAATTAAAGATTTAGGGTTTAGAAATAAATATGATGTTTCCATTGTTTTAGTTAAAAGGGGAACAGAATCATTTTTACCAGAAGGTGATTTTATGATTAAAGAAGGTGATTTATTAACCTTAGTCGGTTTAACTGATAATATAACTAAAGTTTTGGATTTATGTGCAAAATAAATTTGTTATTTTCAAGAAATATATAATTTTAAAATTTAGAGATTAAAAAGAATGAACAAAAATAAAAAAATGATTAAAATTAATCATTTTGCTCCAGATTATGTAGACTTTATTATCACTAACTTTGAAAAATCAGGGTACACCCCCCCTACTTTTCATTATTTTAGCATTAATTTGTCAAAAAATAGTAATTTATAATGAAAATTAAGGAGCTTTGTACCCTTATTTTTCATTCAAAAATTTCTTAATTTCTTCTACTTTATCTAATTTTTCTCAAGGTAAATCTATATCATTTCTTCCAAAATGACCATAAGTTGCTAATGGAAAATATTTTGTATTTTTTAAATCTAAAGTATTAATAATTCCCTCAACACTCAAATCAAATACTTTATTAATTATTTTTATAATTTTATCTTCAGAATATTTGTTTTCACCAAATGTATCAATTAGAATACTTTGAGGACGTGGCAAACCAATAGCATAGGCAAGTTGAATTTCAAATTTTTTACTTACCTTAGCAGCAACCATGTTTTTAGCAATGTATCTTGCCATATATGCTGCACTTCTATCAATTTTTGTCGCATCTTTACCTGAAAAAGCACCACCACCATGATGTGCAAAACCACCATATGTATCAACTATTATTTTTCTACCGGTAAGGCCTGTATCACCTTTAGGTCCCCCAATTACAAATCGACCTGTTGGATTTATTAATAGTTCATAATCTAAATTAAAATTGTTTTGTTTTAATACATAATCAACAATATTTTCTTTAATAAATTTTTTAAATTTTATTTCATCAAAATTATCTTCATGTTGAATTGACATCAATACTTTTTTAACGATAATATTATTATTTTCATTGTCATACTCTAAAGTGACTTGGCTTTTCATATCAGATTTTGCATAAGGAAATTTATTTTTCCTTCTTAATGATTCTGCTCTTTTTACAAGTTCATGAGCTAAAACTATTGGTCAAGGCATATATAAGTCATTTTCATTAGTAGCAAAACCAAATAAAATTCCTTGATCACCAGCTCCTAATTCTTTATTACTATTTTTATTTACTCCCATAGCAATATCTGGACTTTGTTCAGTAATGGCATTTATGATTTTAAAATCACTTTCTTTATAACCTAATGGTTTTAGTATTTTTCATGCTTCTTTAATAGTATCAACATAACCTTTAGTAGTAATTTGTCCGCCAATATAGATAAAATCATCATTAGCAATAACATCACATGCCACCCTTGAATCTTTATCTTGCATTAGTAATGCATCAACAATAGCATCACTAATTTGGTCGCAAATTTTATCTGGATGACCAGCACCAACTGATTCACTTGTCAATAATTTTTTCATTTTTACCTTCTTTTGTATCTAGAAATCCATAAGAAATTATATAGAAGTCAAATACTATTTTATAGCATAATTATAGTAACATATTCAATTTGAAAAATAGTGTTAATACTATTAATAAATATGTAAAAAAATCTAATAAATTGAATACTAATTCAAATTTAATAAAAAAGAAGAGACATTCTCTCTTCTTGACACTATAAACCGCTTTCTGTACCATAAATGGTGCTAACTATTTATCTAAGTTAACAAAATTAACTTCCAAGGTTAAGTTCGATTTCTTTTCCTTAGTTCCCCTACCAAAATTTGGGTTTCTAACTCATGGAGTTTACAGCGTTTCATCTTAACTTAATAAGCTCGTCTCTGTTGCACTAGTCGTCAATAAATTAATATTGCCTAGATTTATTAAATCTAGCATGAACACTACTTTCATCACAGAAAGTGTTAGAGCGGATTTTCCTCTATAAAAATTTATAGCAGTTAGCTGTGCCTAATTCATTTTATCATAAACAGTATTTGTTATTAATTATTAATTATTTTTTGAAATATTCAAATAAATGACCGATTTCAGTTATGAATTTATTTTTGTTATAAAGTAGTTCTTCTCAAGTATTGTATTTTTTATTAATTTTATCATTAAGGCCACTAACTTCACTACTACCTAAAAAATAGAAATCTCCATCATTCTCATAACAAATTAGAAATGAGTATATAGCTGGTTTACCATCTTCAAATAAAATTCGTTCTTTATTTTCTAAATTATTTTCTATATATTTTTTGTAACTTGTTAATAATTGTTTTGTTTTTTCGGGATCATAATCTTTCTTCAAACTTTTTAATTCAATATAAATCATGTGAATTTTATCTTTATTTTCAATTTTAAAAATGAAATCAGGAAATGAATTTTTTATTTCATAATGAGTATCAAGATATTGCAATTTTAATCCGTGAAAAACCGGGTTTTTACTATACATTTTAATTTCTTGATTGTTCCAAAGCAAATTTTTAACACTTGTAATGAAATTATATTCAGGTCTAGAGTCAAAGAAATGATTTTCCTTTTTAGGATTTTCATAAGCGTACTTATTAATTTCATTTAAAGCAACTGAATTTTTTTGTGCTCTTTCAAGATCGTGGATTAAAATTTCATTTAATTCTGGCAGCGTTATATTTTTTTTAATTTCATATATATTTCCATCTTCAATATTTTTTTCCATACATGTAGAATATATTTGTCTAAATTGTTCAAAATATTTTTTGATTAATATATATCAATACATTTGTAGATTTATTTGATTATCTGAAATAAATAACTTTTTATACAATATATTAAGTGAGGATATTATTTCATTAGTTAAGAAAAAACTATTTTTTTGCTTAGTTTTTTCTACAAACATTTCTAGTTCTATTGAATTATGAATTCAAGAATAAACTCTTACTTTGCCTTCTATTCTTTTTCCCTCTTCGCCAACTAACCTTTTTTCATTATTTTCAATTTCTTGTTCATTATAAAATTTAACATATTCTTGGAAATGTTCTTCTATTTGTTTTTTATCAATAGTTTTTAAAATTTCTTTAGTATAGTGTTCTTTATCGAGTAAATGTTTAACTTTTTGTTCATTTATTATTCCGTATGGGAATTTTTCATTTTTAAATTTTTCTTTAAGAACTAAAGTTTGTCTAAAAGTATCTTGTGCTATTGTGTTTGAGTAAATATAATAATTATTACTAATAGAACTTCAGGGAATCATGTTTTTAGGATAACTAGGATTTGGAAATCTTTTAATTCTACCAACTGTTTGAATGGACAAATTTTTAGATGAAACATTTCTAAGTTGAACTAGCATACATGCTCTTGGAATATTTCAACCAGTAGCTGGTCCAATTTTAAAAAGAATAACATCACAATTAGCATCATTTTTTGATATTTCTTTTAAATTGACTTTTTGGTTTTTGTCTAAATTGATTAAAGAAATAGATTCTATTTTTTCATTTGAAAAATATTTAACTCATTTTAAATCAAATTGATCTAATTTTTTAATTATTTCATTAATATTATCTTGAAATATTTCATATTCGTTTGGTTTTTTCTTTTTATCAGGTTCATTATCTACTTGAATAAGCATTGCTGGTCTTATGTTTTTTAATTCTTCATTATTATTTGCATATTCTTTTTGAATTTCTTTAAATGTTATACATGCTTGTTCAAGTAATTTAATATCGTCTATTTCATTTTCTTTTAAATTGCCAATTCCCTTGTTATAAATTTGTTTATTTTTTAATAATTTTGTTGAATCATTATTTAATTCTTGTTCATCAATATATATTAGTTTATTTTTTCCTCTTGGAGTGGCAGTCATTTTAATAATATATTTTGCAACCTCTTGAATTTTGTATTCAAATTTTGCTTCTTCAAATTTTAAATTTATTTTTTTATTACTAAATTCAAAATCTTTAAATATCTTACTTTTATCTACATTGCCACCATGGTGTGCTTCATCACGAATGTAAATTAATGTATATTTTTGTTTTTCTATTTGATCTAAAAAACCATTGAACAGTTCTTGCTCGGTAAAAATTCTCCCCTTTCCAAAGGAAGATGAACCAAAAATAATAACTTTATTTTCTTCTGGATCTAGATTGTATGTAGTATCCTTATTTTTTATTTTGACTATTGATGGAGACTCTTTTCTTTCTATAGAAAACAACCCATTTATATATCTTTTATATTCAATAAGGTTTTGTTCCATTTGAATGGGTAAATCAGCAGAAGATAGAGTAGCAATAACAAAAACCAATTTATCATTTAAACCTGATTTGTTTTCTTTAATTATTTCATTAATGACATTAGCTATGATAAATGTTTTTCCGCTTCCAGTTGGAGCCTGAAAATCGACAATTATTTTGTTATTTGAATTTTGTGATTCAATATATGATTGAACTAATTCATCAACCGCTTTATTTTGACTTTGTGTTAATTCCATAACTATTTTTCTTTCTTTTGTGGTTTTAATGCGGTTAAATTTAAAAGCAGTTCTTTCTCATTTTCATCTATCTTAGAAATGTTAAAATCCTTTAACTCTTGAGTAAAAACATTTTTTATAATAGTATTATTGGATTCTATAATGTCAGTACTATAATAATCAATTTTAAAAACATCAAGATTTTGTTTATAAGGTTCATTATTTTTTAATCATTTGAAATTTTGTTCATTTTTTGTCCCAATACCATTATTTATTCTAAATAAACGTTCATAGGCAACATCTATAGCTATATTATTTTCATTATTAGTTACTAGTGTATATGTTCTTGCTCCACCATCTTCTCTATTTAATTCTAGAACCGCATGTCCGGTTGTTCCCGAACCTGCAAAAAAGTCTAGAACACGAGCATTTTTATTTGCATGAAAATTAATCAAATATTTAATTAATTTGGAAGGTTTAGGGTGATCAAAAATTTTATTCACAAATAAATCTTTTTGTTCATTTGTACCTTGAGTTCCATGATAATTAAGGAGTAAATTAGAAAATTTATGAGTTCTTTGTATTTTCTTATCATTATTATCAATAAATTGATATTGTTTTGTGTATACCTTATTATTTTTAAAAACAATAAAACCATTTTCAAGTCCTCATTCAAATTTTTCTTTAGATCATCTTCACCGTCAATCTTTGATAGCATGATTTCCATTGTGTCTATTTTTATATTGTTCTAATGATCCTCCTGCATAATATTTTTTATTTTCATATTCAATAATATAGTCAAGACCATTAGATCATGTTAAAGAAGCAAAATCTAATTGTTTTATTTTATACATTCCCCTAGTTTTATAATATTCATCTTTTAAGTTATAATCACCTTTATCCATATCCATTTCATAAGTGTTTATCTTTAAATTTTTTATGTTTTTAGAATACATTAAAACATATTCAGTTAGAACTTTTAAATATTTAGAGTCTTCAGCGGACCCTTCATTTTTCTTTTGCCATATAAAATTGCAAATAAAATTATTCTCACCAAATATTTCATCCATCAATACCTTTAAATATGCTTGTTCAGTATCATCGATTGATACAAAAATTACACCATCATCTTTTAGAAGTTGGCGAGCTAATTTTAATCTTTCATTTATCATATTTAGTCAACCATTACGACTAAACTTATCACGGTAAATAAATTTCGAATCTAATACTTCATCTTTTTCGGAAAAATTATTTCCTTCTGAACCAGCAGATTCAGTATTATAAGGAGGATCAATATAAATTAAATCGTAATTAGCATCAAATTCTCTCTCTCTCTCTCTCTCTATTACTATTAAGTTCTTAAGAGCATCATAATTTTCTCCGATTATTAAAATATTTTGATTTTGTCCGGTTATCGAGGTGTTTGCAAAAGAAAATTTTTCATCTTTTTTAAGCAAAGCAATAGACTTATTATTAATACTAGGAGCAACGTCAAAAGTAAAACCAATTTTTACCCTTTGAATAAGTAGTTGAAAAATGGCATCTAAATTTTCTTTATTTGTTTTTTCAGTATTTATTAATACATTCTTTATCAATTCTTTTTGATCTTTATTTAATAAACTTTTTGACATCTCATCAATGTCTTTTAGATATTTATCTAAATCTTTCATATTCTCACCTTATAATAAATTTTTATACATTAATTATAAGAATTTATTTTCGAAGTTTTCTACTTTTCTTTCTTGGTGTTTATTACTAATTACAAATTCTAAACTGATGAAATTTTTTGAAATAGTTGATATGTAAATTCCAAATAAGATTTAAAATCAACTATATTGTTTACATCCATATCAAAGGGTTTAGCAATTTCTTCTAAAGTGTCTTTTACAGAACTTAAAGCTTTATCTTCAAATGTCTTTATTTCTTTGTCAACTTCATCATTTGATAGTTTTATTCATTGACTTAAATATGAAATAACATTATTTAATGAATCTTTATGTTTTTCTTCTTTAAGTTTTTTATTTATTTCTTGATATTTGTTCAAATATTCTTCTATTAATTTTTTGTTGTATGATTGTTTATCACAACTAGCAGCAATTACTAAAGGCATTGTTACTAAACTTACAGAAGATAAACTTATTATCAATTTTAATGATTTTTTCATAAACTATATTTTCCTACTCTAAATTATTATTTGCTTTATTTTTAGAAATATTCAAATTTGTATTTTTTAAATCTTTATTAATTCGTTCATCGACTAAACGAGCATTTCTTAAACTTTTTTCAATATATTCGCTAGCGGTATCAATTTTGTTTTTACTATTTTCTAAATGTGATAATAAAGTTCCATAATTCTTTTTAATATAACCAACTAAATCGGCAATTTTGTCAATATTTTTAGCAAATTCCTCTCTTTTATTTAATTGAATTATTGTTCATAATTGTGGAACTGTTGTTGAAGGACTTATTAAACCAACATTACAATTTGTTCAAAGTTCATTTAATAAATCACTATCAGAAACAGCAGTTGCATATAATGCTTCACTAGGTAGATACATAAAAGCATAATCAGTAGTTACTCCTGTTTTTATATATTTTTTCTTAATATCTTTTGCCATATTTTTAATATCAGAAACATATTTTTTTAATGCTTTATCACGATCATTTTTATTTTCAGCATTTTGATACAAACTAAAACTTTCAGTAGGAAACTTAGAATCAATTGGCAAATATTTGATTTCGTTTTCTTTATTTAACAATTTAATAATAAAATCGACTCTTGTATCGCCATTAGTATCATTTGTATCATTTTCTAGTGTTTCAAGTTTTGTATTTTTAGTTAATTTATTAATATTAACTTGCGAAGCTCAATATTCTTTTGGTAAGTAATTTTGTAGAATGTTTTCTAATAACATTTCACCAAAATTACCTCTACTTTTTACTCCACTAAAAGTTTTTGAAAGATCACCAATTTCTGCTTGTAGAGTTTCAAATTTAATAAGATTTTCAGATAAATCTTTCATTTTATTTTGTACAGAATTAAAGTGTTCATCCAATTTCTTGGCAAGTTCGCTTTTAAAGTGTTCATCAATTTCTTTTTTTATGTTTGCAACTTGATCATTTGTTTTGTTAATTAAGTGATCAAGTTTTTTATCCACTTCTTCTCTTAAATCTTTAAATGAATTATTTACTATTCTTCCATTATCATCTAACTTTTTATTAATATTATTAGATATATCATTTAGTTTACCATTAATTTCTTCTTTAACTTCGCCACTAAATTTTGTAATTTTTTCATTTAATAAATTTAATGCTTCATTAAAATCTTTTTTAATAATTTCTTGCTTTGAACTAAATTCAATTAATTTATTTTCAATATTATTAATTTTAGAAAATTCCAGCTCATTGTTTTTTTGTTTTTTTCTTATAAATAAGGAAACAATAACTATTCCTACTAAATTTAATATGAAAATCAAAATAACAATTGCAATTATAATGTTTTCCATCTCTTGCCTTCTTTCATTTTTATTATATTCATAATTATAAAAAAACCAAAAAGTTTATAATAATAATGCTTATTAGCATTCGTAGCTCAATCGGACAGAGTGCTTGGTTTCGGCCCAAGAGGTTACGGGTTCAATTCCTGTCGAATGCGCCATATCATTATTTGTTATGAAAAAAATAAAATGTATGATTTATGGTCATACATTTTTTTAATCAAAACAATCTATTATTTTGAATGGGTTTTATGGTTTGTATCAATTTTTGTTATAATGAAATAACCACTTAAAATAAAACCGAAAATTCTAAATTTTTTATGATTTTCCCCAAAATGTATTATAGGAAATTTTTCTTTTCCATAACTAGTATTAACTTCAATAGTTTCACTTTTGTCATTTATTCTTTTATATTTTTCTAGTACTTCATTGATTGTTAATTTTTTTCCAATAGTTTTATTGATAAAATTATGAAATTCCTTGATACTTTCAATGTTTTTATTGATTTAAAATCAAAGTTATTTTCTAGATTTCTATCTATCAATATTTTGAATTTTTTAGCATCTTCAGGAAGTTTACTAATTTCTTTTTGTATATCTATCATAAATTTTTGAATAAAATGCTTTCATTGTATTAGTATCTATTAATTCATTTCCGGGTTCAAACATATCTAATCCATATCTAGCTTCAACTCAAGGAGTTTCTCTACTAGTTAATATTTCAAGCTCTATATCTGATAAATTACCGTATGAATTTCATATAAAATTTAGTAATTCATTCTCATTTTTACTAAAAGTTATGTTTAAATTTTCAATTTTATCAATTTCTTCTCATTCATAATTTTCATATTCATTTTGCAAAACTTTTGAAAAAGGGCCTTGAATAAAACCGTAAAAATCAGAATTTTTTGCCATTGCTTTATTATAAAAAACATACCCTCAAGCAATGTAGTAATAGCATAATTTTTGCAGTTTCTTTTGACTCATAGATTCTTTAGATAAAAATCATTTAGCAATTTCTTTAATGTCTTTCATTTTCTCTTCCTACTTGTCTAAAATTACATTTATTTTAAAATAAACTAAAGAAAAATGATTAAAAATCTATTGTTTTACAGTGTTTTTTAATTTTATTAACCTAATTTTCTGAATTATTTTTGTGAATTTTTCTAATTATATTTTTAAGTTTAAATTTTAGTAAAATTGTTTAATATGAAAAAAATAAAAAAATTACTATTTTTAAGTACACCTATTATTACTGCTTTTTCTCCAATAATAATGGTTTCTTGTGTTAAATATCCTAATAGAAAAAAGTCAGAACCTAAAGAGAACACATATTTTAGTAAATATAAAGAACTTTTTGAAAAATTGGATAAAAATGATTTAGATGTTTTAGAAAAAATAAATTATCAAGATTACACATTAGATGAATTTTATAGTCAGTTTTTAAATAAAAGAAAAGTAAGAATTAGTGAAAATAGTAGTTTTTTTAAGTCATTAACTAAACAAGAAAAAGATAATTTTAATAATAATTATCGTCTTGTAGTTGCTTATCAAAAAAATGATGATTTTAGTATTACTTTTGGGATATTCTTAGTACCAAAAGATAATGATTATCATGAAAAAAATATAAAAGATTATTTTTATTATTTGGGACCTAAAACAATAAAATTAACCAATTTTAAGAATCATGATGAAATAAAAAGCCAAAAAGAAAAAACTAAAAAAATATGAACAATTTTGCAAATCACCATTCCGACAATTGCTATTATTGGAATTTTATCTTATATCATTATCAGGATAATTATTAAAAAAAGAAAGGGATTAAGATATGGAAAATAATGATTCGTTAATTTTTAAAGTTACAAATGATAAAAAACCTATTATTTTTTCTGATGTGGATGGAACTTTATATAACGATTTTAATATTCTTGATGAAACTAAAAAAGATATTTCATTTGCACAAAAAAATAATGCAGATTTCAACATTTGTACAGGTAATCCTATTTTTGAAAGAATGCTAAATGTATCTAGTGAAGTTAATGCTAATTATTTAATAGCATCATCTGGTTCACAAATTTATGATTTAAAGCAAAAAAAGATTATTAAAACTTGACCGATGTCTTTTGACAATTTAAAGAAAATACTAGATTTTATTAAAAATGAAGATGTGCAAATGCTATTTTGAGATAATGATAATTATTATTTTATTAATGATAATTATTATCGTAATAATGAAATAATTTTGCATCATTTTCTTAATGTTGATTCAATTAAAAAAAATGCTAAAAAATATAATAATGAGAAAATAATGCCTTTAAAAATTGAAATTTATGGTCAAAAAGATTTACTAAAAAGAAAAGAAGTAAATGAAAGATTACTTGGTAGATTAAAAACTCTTGATAATATTTCTGTTTTTAGTGTAGGTAGTCATCTTGAAATTTTATTTAAAAATGTTACTAAAGCTTCTGCTATTAATTGAATGACTAATAACATTTATTTTTGTTCTATAAATGACATAATGGCAATAGGAGATGGCAATAATGATCTTGATATGTTAAAACTAGTTGGTTTTTCATATGCAATGGCAAATGCTAATCAAGAAGTTCTTAATATTGCTAAGTTTTTTACAAGCGCTGTAGAACAAAATGGTTTAGGGGAAGCCATTATTGATTATTTATATCGATTAAAAAATATTACTAGAAAGTATATGTTACATAATTTTAATGAAAAAGATTAATACTATAAAATTTAAAGTAGCAAGGAAAAGAGGAAAAATGTTTTATAAAACAAGACTAGGAAAAAATTATATTGTAAGCGCAAAAGTTGCTAATAAAGTTGACAATATTTTTGCAAGCAAAATAGAAAAAATGGTAGTATCACCTTTGTTTAAATTGGACAATTTTTGAGTTGTTTTAAGTGATAACAATACTTTTAATAATTTAGCAACTAATTTAATTTGTTTATTAGGTGTTAGTGAAAATGATATATATTGATGATTTACTTTAAATAATAAAAAAATCGTTCTTAATAAAAAATTAAACTTTGATCAATTATTATCAAATAATTACATTGAAAATTCTAACATTTTAGAAACATATTTTGCTTTGGCAAATCAAAAAGAATTAACTATTAAATTTAATGCCATTCTTTCTTCAGGAGCATTATTTGCTTTGGATTTAATGATCAACATTGATAAAAGAAATTTACAATATCAAAATTTTAATGATAATAGCGATTTATATGAAATGGTTATTTATTCAGACCGTGCCAAAAAAATTGTTGATTGAAATCTTAATTTAGTAAATGAAAGTGAAAATTTAATTGGTAATGATTTTAAAAACTTATTTTACGAAAAACATAATCCTAAAATTGACACTAGGCATTCAACACTAGAAAAGTTTTATGATAAATTTGCTAATCTAGACTTTCATAGTACTTATTTACCAATTGAAACAAGAAGTAGTATGGATGATTACCCATTTTTTGAATTAATGACTTTTGATGAAGATGGTGATGAAGCAATTGAAGATAATGATAGTTTACTAGAAGATTATGAAATGTTAACTAATGACCTTGAATTTAGAGAAGCTTATAAAATATTTAAACAAATGTATCTAGTAAATAAAGGCAAAAAAATTGATACTTCAAATGTTAATGAGTTAGCTAAAAATGTTGCTAAAGCTGCTAATCCAGATGAAATTTTTGAACAAATTTATAAAATTGCTAATGAAATGGGTGTTAGTGAAAATGACATGCAAGATTATTTAGAAGAAGCCATGAAACAAGTTTCTGATGGTGCACTTTTAGATAATAATGCTAAAGAAAACATTATGAAAATTTTAAAAGATAGTGTAGAAAAAAGAACAACAAAAAAACCTAAAAATAAAAATGATTCTTCTTTAGATAATAAAAAAGATGATAAAGATGGTGACCTTCGAGAAGTAAACTAATGTATAATTCAAATGTGAAAAAAACATATTATTTTAGAAATAAAGATATTGATTGCTTTTCTTTTACTTATGATATTGAAAATAATAAAATAATTTCTTTTAAGAAACTAGAAGGTTTCAATTTTATTATTCCTTATTTAAAAACGGATAATCTTGAAATATTAAAAGAATATTTACTTTTTGACCGTCCTATTCCTTATTCAAGAAAAAATTTTAATGTTCTTTTTCTAAAAGATTATGATATTTTTAAATTATATAATACCAATTTTGGCTTAAATTTAGATGATACTTTTTGAATAGTAAGTGAAGATAAAAAAGATTTAAAATGAAATAAAGTTAATTTTTACAAAAATTTTCATAATGATTTTTCATTAGAAATGTTAAGCGATGATAAGCCTTTAAATTTAAGTAATACAACTGAAGTATTTTTGCCAAGTAGTCCAGATTTATTTACAAATGGTGAACTTAAAAAAACATGAAGAAAAATAAATAAGAAAATTTATTTATATAAATCATCTTCGATTTCTAATCAAAATATTCAATATTATGAACCATTTGCTGAATATTTAGCTTCACAAGTAGCATCTTTATTATTTAATGATTATGTTAAATATGATTTAATATTGGAAAACAATTCAATTCTTAATACATGCAAGATTTTTACTTCTGAAAACATTAGTTATTTGCCCTTTTCTTATGCTTTTATGCCCAATGATTATTTAGATAAAAATATCTTAGAAGAAAAAATAAAAAATGCTTATGGAAAGGAACAATTTGAAGATTTAATGCTGTTTGATGCATTAATTTTAAATATTGATCGCCATCTTGGAAATTTTGGTTTATTAGTATCCTCGAATACTCAAGAAAAAATAAAAAATGCTCCAATTTTTGATAATGGTAAAAGTTTGATTTTTGATTATAAAACATATCAAGGAAAAGTAGGAAAAATGCATTTAAATAATTATTCTTCTCGACCTTCTAAAATGTGTCAAAGTCTAGATTATCAACTAGAAAAATTTCTTTCTAAAAGACATATTAGTTGAATTCAAAAACTAGAAAAATTTGAGTTTAAAAATTTAAGTAATGTTACTATCGATAAAAATTATTTTAAATTTATTAAGAAATTTTTTAAGCAAAGAATTATTTTGTTAAAAAAAATTTATCAAAAAAATTTTGAGGTCGATTAATTTTAAAATTTGGCCATACCCTTATTTATTCTTATATTAAGAATATTAATAGTATAATTTATGTTATGAAACTCGAAAATTTTATTAATAAAAATAATGAGACTATATTTGAGGCTCATAATATTTTTAAGTCCATAAAAAATAAAATTTTGTTAGATAATGTTACATTTAAATTAGTTAAAAAATCTTTTCATGTAATTATTGGGCATAATGGTGCTGGTAAGTCCACATTGATTAATATTTGTACTGGTAATGATAAAAATTATAATGGCGATATTTATTTTAAAAACGAAGATATTAATTTAGTTAAAATAAGAAAAAGTTTTTTATATTTTAATACGAATCTTTCATTCCCTATTTGATGAAATGTATTAGAGTATATTAAAAACTTTTCTTATTTTTTTAATAATCAAATTTTATCTACAAGAAAAATAATTGATAAATTAACTGAATATGAACTAGAAGATAAAGCTAAGTCTAATCCTAATTCTTTTTCATCTGGTGAAAAGAAAAAATTACCAATAATCTTAATAGAATTATTAAAACCAGAACTTGTTTTTTTAGATGAACCTGATTCAAATTTAGATATTGATGCTAGAAAATTTATTTATCAAAAACTAAGAAACATTGCTAATGAAGGTAGTTCTATTTTTATTTCCAGTCATTATAATAATGAAGTTAAAGACTATGTTGATTATGTTACTTTTCTTAAAAAAGGAAAAGTTATTAACTCTAATAATATTGAAAATTTCAAAAGTTTTAATAACGAACCTAATAACTTAATTGAAAATAGGGGAGATGAGTAATATGAAAAGCTTATATAAAAATCATAGTGTTTACTTTTTTAAAAACAAAAAATCAAATGAATATTTTGATTTTATAAAACAAGATGATATTAGTGAAATAAAAAATAATAGGGAATTTATTGAAAGCCAAAAACAATTTGCTTTAAATAGAAAAATTAACTTTATTGACAATCACTCAAATTATTTTTATTTAGAAAATTTAGAAACATTTAAATATAAAAATACAGTCCTTTAAACAGTCCCGTTATACAGTCTTGACTTTAAAATTTTTAGGCAGAAAAAATATAACTAACTTTCAACTTCATTTTATCACTAAAATAAAATTTGCTCTAAATTTAACATGTTTTTAAATAATCAATGGTTTCCTATCTTGACTGCTAAAACGCCTATTTTAGAGCAGTTATTAACTAAATTAGGCATGGTTTTTAAGTCATAATTATTAAAATTTGATTTAACTTGTATTAAATACTCAACACCGTTTTTAATAGCTATCAAATCTATTCCATATATAGCATCATTTAGCAAATTTGATATTTGCACGTCATAACCATTTTTGATAAGAAAGTTAAATAACTCTAATTCTTTTCTAAAATTTATAAAACCATAATAAAAAATAATTTGATATATTTTTAAAAACATATCTTTATTATGCTGATTTATTTTGGTTAAATATGTTCCTAAAGCTTTAGAAAATGCTCTAGAATGCCTTTCTTTAAACTCTTTGAAGGTTTGTGGCATCTCATTTCAAAGAATATTTTTAACATTAAATTTTAAATCTTTTCAAGTTGGTAGTTTCATATAAAAATTTTAATAAAAAAGTAAGCAAATAAGCTTACTAATTTATATGTTTTGTTAGATCAATTTCTATTGTTGTCGATATTATGTTTTTTAATCGATCAATTTCATTTTTTAAATCTTTATTATTCTTTTCTAAAGTTGCTATTTTGTCTAAATTTATCTTTTGCTTATTTTGCAATTCCAAAATATTTAAGCTATCCATTATTGGCATTTGTGCTACTTTTAATCTTTCATTAGCATAATTAGAATCATAAGTTATATAAGTTGAAGCTGTAGTGTTAGAATTTACATGTCCTAGAATTTTTGAAACTTCAGACACATCTTTTAAATTTTTCATTGCTGACGTAGCAAAATGATGACGCAAGATGTGCGCAGATATTTTGGCTTCAAATTCAGGATGTTTTTTAATTACAAATTTTTTAAATGAACAAAATAAATTCTTAATTGTTTTTGAAGTTACATTAAGATCTATACCTTTTATGATTTCTGATCTAATATTTCTAAAATACTCTAATGGGTGATTATTTTCTGGAATTCTAAATGGACGGTCATTATTATTTTTAGCTGTAGAAATTATCATTTGAAAATCATTCTTTATCAATTCTTTAAAATCAATATGTGATCATTCGCTAACTCTAATTCCTGTTGCTAAAATAATTTTAAAAATGATTTCAAACTTTTTGTTTTTAAATTCTTTTAGTTCATCTAACAATAACATTAGTTCTGAAGTAGTATAGCTGCGACGAGTTCCACGTTTTAATTTATACTTAATAATTCTATTGTTAAATGGAATATAAATTTGATTTCTTTTTGACAATCATTCACAAAAGGTTTTGAAAACTGCACGTTGAGTAAATAAAGTGTTTTGGCAAGTTTTTGCTTGAGTTAATAAGAAATTGATTTGATCTAGAAGTTCATCAACAGTATTTCAATCTGTTAATTTATTTAAAATTAATTTATACCTTTCTAGTGTTACTGCAGAACGATTATTAGTTTCTATTAATCTTTGAAATTCTGCATAAAAAATTTTCAATTGGTCAATATTTTTCATAATTATTCTCCTTCAACTTTAATTTTAATTAATAATCGACCACGTTTATCAAATTTTTTACCTGCTTTTAAGTTTTCATATATTTCTATTAATCTTGTTTTTGAAGCAATAATATAAACATCTATATTTTCATTATCATTGTGATAAAAATCTCTAATTTGAGTGCCATATTCATTAAATGCAGCATTATTTGAAGCTGCTATAGTATGGTTAGAAATTCTATATTTTTTATTATTTAAAGTAAAATAATAACTATCTTGTTTTTTTGAAAATGTAATATCATTAGCTACACAAAAATCTCATATTTCATCCATTTTTTGTGCAAATTCTATTTTTTTAGTTTTTGAAAAATGTTTTTTAAATCTAAACATAATAAAAAATCTCCTTGTTTATTTTCCATGGAGATTTTAAAAAACACTAAAATAAAGGTATATAATGTAATTGTGCAAAATCTCACTGTGGAATTTTTCGAGGTCTTGCACATTTTTTATTTTTTTAAATGTGCAGACTTTCAATTAATTATTGTTAAGAATCTAAATAAATAAAAATGCTGGGGATGATTGATAAGGAACCCAGCATTTTATTTGTATTTAAGTTTAGAACTGTGGACTCCTAACATAAATATTATAACATATTCAGGACTGTTTTTTTGTTTTATAAAAATTTTACAAAGTTAAATGTTTATTAATTTCATTAAATTTATCTTTTCAATAATCTCTATTTTGTAAAAGTTGTTTAAATTCTGCATAAGACACTTTGCCATCTTTATTGACATCAGCATCTTTATAAATACTTCAAATTGATACACCTACTTTAATAGCTCTAATTGCTCAAGTTAGACCCAATGTTAAAATGTCATATCATTTAGGTTTCATCTATATTTACTCCTTTTCTTGGTTTTAGTTTGTTTTGTCTAGTTATTCTAGAAGTTACTAATATTTCATGTGAAAGTTCCATAGTTCTACGAACATCTGATGAAATTTGTTTTAAATCATCAATAATGGTTGCCATTTTTTCAAGTTCTATTAAATCATTAGCTTTAATTCTTTTTAATATCTTTTTAAATAGATAAAAAAACAATAAATAACTAACAATACTAATTAACAAAACTGCACCTAAAATACCATAGGTAACTGCTAGATTTTTGTTTAGTTCAACAATTGAAGTTCCCATTTTTGTTTAAATACCTTCTTTTTTAGTGTTTTTATGCGTTTTACGGCATTTGTTTATATTTTTAATATAAAGTGTTGTTCAATCATATTCAAGCGTTTTAATAGTTCATTTTTATTAATAAAGATTTGTTATAGTAATTTTTATTTTTGCTAGTAATTCATAACCTGCTTCAGTTTCATTAAATTTAAATAAATGTGGGTTTGTTTTAGAATCACCTTTTTTCATATATATAGAAATTGTTTCATCATTTTTATTTAGATAATATTTAGTTTCTTTATAGTTAAAGCTTTCTTGGGCTTTTATATAAAATACTTCACTATGATAAATATATATTGATAAACTGAATTTTTCACCATATGTATTATTAAGAAAATTAATATCACCAATATAATACTTGCTTGTATTTGCCTCTTTTAAAATAATATATTTGCATTTTTCATTAATTTCTAAAATATTGTTAGGGTAATTTTTGGGGTTTTCCAAAAGTTCAGCATTAACTTTAACAATGCCAAAAAAGTCAGATTTTTTAATTATTCAGTTTTTTTTTAAATTTTCAACGTCTTTTATAACTTCAGACACTTTTTTAAAGTGTTCAACATTAAAAGTAGCAATGTCAAAGTCTGTAGGACCATTTTTTGTTTTGATTTCTAAACCATAGTTAGTTAATTTGCTTTCTGAACCAAAACGACTAGATTCATCTTTTCCGATAGTTATAATACTTTTATAAAGTAAATTTAAACCTTCAGTATGCAAATTTTTAATTTGCTCACTTGCTATATTTCATTTTTCATAATTTTCAATGTTATAAATTGCTAATTTGCTATTTCCCCCTGAATCTTGGAAATTTTCCCAAATAGAAACTGAATGGGGTTGTATTAACACCGCTTCTCCAGTTTTTCTATTAGTTAAATAAAATGTAGCTTTATCTAATGATGTTTTAAGATTTATTCTTTGTTGAGTTTCTGCATTATCAAGACCTATATCTTTTGTAGATATTTTTTCTTTAAAACCATCTAACTTATTAATTATCTTTTCATCAGTTTCAGCAAAAATTTTTAATACTTCTAAAATATCTGAAGAATTACTTTTAATGTCTAAATTAGATCAAGTGGGGTTACTTAAGAATGAAATTGATTCAGGACAAAGCAAGTCACTAAATTTATTAAATTCTCTACCATCATTAGCTATTGAAAATGCTGAAGTTATTATTCTTTGTTTGCCACTAAATTCAGGAAATTTTTGTGTAGCTAATCTATATCTAATTTCATAGTAAATTGCATTCCTAAAATTATCTAATCTTTTTTCACCGATTATTTTAGTGATCTCTTCAATAGTCATTTTACTATCTAATAATTCACTCATTTTTTGATTAATAAACAAATCACAAGTTTGATAAATAGTTGAAATAAGCTTATTAAAAAAATCATCAGCTGTAATGTTTTTATTAATATTTTTAATAAAATTAGGAATAGTTATTTCTTCTTCATATCAATATGTATTAATAAATTCATCTTTTGATAAACTAAGTTTATTTATTGCCATATATTCTCCTTTTTAAAAGCTTTCTTCTGCTAAATTGTTTATGAACTAATTTATTTTTAAAATGTTTGTAAAAGAATCTCCTATTACCCACTCTTAAGCCACGTTGAATAACATAAAAACTATTTCCGCTACTAAAACTTCTTCCAATAGCAATTGCACCCTTTAAATATTTAAAGTTTCAACCTTTACCAGTATTTTCTCTTATTCCACTTCAAACTTCAGAAAGTAATTTATCTTTAGATTGATTTCACAGTCAATTATCTTTTTTGAAGTTTTTAACTATCGATTGAATAGTTCTAGCGGAATATGCTAATGTTCCAATAAAGTTTGAAAAAATAGGAATTTTAGAAACTTTAAAAAATGCACTCTGAAGTCTTATTATTTTCCCTATTTCTCAGCCTCAAGCAAAATTGTCTAAATAATATTTACCTGGACTATTTGCCAAAATTAAATTAGTAATGTTATTAATGTTTTTTTGCCATAATAAAACAGGTTCTTTATTATTAGTTTTATTGGGTTGAAATCGAACTAATGCATTAACTACTTTTAAGTCTCAAGGGTTATTGCTTTGATATATTTTTACACTATCTAATCAACTTGAATTTAATGAAATATCTTTTAGACTTTCATCTAATGTTTTTTTACCTATTCTAAAAATTTCTTTAACTTTTGGAGTTACTCAAGCATTTCATTTTTTAGTTAGAAGTTGTTTTGGTTTTTTAAGAATAATATCAATTAATTTTTTGCCAGCATATCTAGGACTAGAAAATAAAGAAACGATATTTCTTGTGCGACTAAAACTCTTTCTAAAGAATTTAAAACCTTGTTCAAAATTCCGATAACTTGCTAATGATTTAGCATAAGTAGTTTGAAAATCACTAGCTGTTTTTAAGGTGTCTAATAATTTAGCATTATGTGTTTCAAAAAATCGATAATTTGGAACTAACAATTTATTTTCCAATGTAGTTTTAGAACCAAATTTATTTAAATCTTTAGCACTAGTTAATAATGATTTCTTAAATTCAGAATTTCGAAGTCTAATATTATCTGCTAAGCTTAATATTTTATTGTTTGATCTAAAATTTTTTATGTATTTAAAACCTTTAGTTATAAAAGGAATTGAATTAAATAAGCTAGTTATTCCATATTCTTTTCAGTCTATTTTTCCATTAAAAATGAAATTAAATAATAAATCTGTTCCTTGACTTAAGAAAAAATCTAGGAACAGACCCGTACCTGGTATAGCAGTATTAATAAGAGAAGTTGTTATTGCAATTAATACATTGATTAGTAACTGCAAAAATACTCTTAAGAATCTAAACCACTTACAGTTTGCTAAAGTAGATAAAGTTGATTCTTTAGTCTTATTAGCAATTTCTACATAGTTTTTATCTTTTATTTTATTATCATAAACCAGCATTGGTTAAGCTTTTTGTACAGTTCTAAAACAATCTTTATATGCAATGCCAAATAGGGACATTGCTTCATAATATAGTCCTATATCATTTGTTGGTGCTAATCTATCAATATTAGCAGCATTTACACTAATCATTGATAATGCAGAAAATGTTGCTCCTGCCATAGCTTGCATATTGTCTAAATAGGGGTTGCCAATGATTTTATAACCACCAACTATTCCAATTGAATATTGACCCCCTACAAATGAAATTTCAGCACGATTACCAACAAGTCCTGCTAATGAAATTCTGTCAAATACTTCTGGTTTAACATGAATAATGATTTTGTCTTTTGGAATTTTATCTATTCCATCATCATCATTTTTATGTTGCATTAAAGCAGTTCCTAAACCAATTACTATTTCATAAACTTCTTTATCAGTAATTGTTTTATCTAATAAATCTTTAGTAATTTTTTTACTGTCAGCAGTTTTTAAATGAGTTTCTAATTTCTTTCAACTTTCTGCCTCAAAAGCATTATTGTAATCAACTGATGCTTTTTCAAGTTTTATTGCAGCTGCTTGTGGGACTTTCATTTTTTTATCGGCTTCAGTAAAACCTACAGCTTGAAAATATGGAGCATTTCAATTAAAAGTTTCTGTAGCATATCTACCTTTTTCATAATTTCCATTCATTCCAGGTCCGGTTTTTTCATTTCAACCTTGTCCAATATTTTTTAGAATAACTACATTTGAAGTACTTGTTTCAGAAACTGCTAAGTCTGTTCCCAAAGTACCAATTAATGAATCTTTCACTAAAAAACTATTAATTTCTTTTAGTTCATCATTTGACAATTGATATGCTGTTGCTCCTGTTTTTCCTTTACCGGCAAATAAAGCATTTAAATATGATTTAAATTCTAGTTGTGCCATTATTATTTATTTTCCTTTCTATTTTTAATTACTTCGCTTTACTCCTACATCAAATATTTGAACACCTTCAACTTTATTAAAATTTGTTGCTGCATCATTTTTTATTTCTACAGGTTCTTTTAATATGGGAGTTAGATTTTTTGATTTAGCAAAATTTAAAGCTGATGCTCTTAAATCATTTATGTCTAATTCATCAACATTAACTTCTGAAAAATCTATTTCTGGTAAATTTAACTTCTTTCAACTCGCTTCAAAACTATTTAAAATTTGCGCATTAACTTTATTTAATTTTGATTCAAAATCTTTTTTAGAAGTTTCAAAATCGACTAAAGATTGATTTTTAATTTCTAATTCTTTTTTTAATAAATCAACTTCAGACATTTTGTTTTGGACTTTTGTTTTAACATAATTTTCTAATTCTATTTTTTCTTGGAAAAGACCATAAACCCCAAGTGCTTTAGCAATATCTTTTGATGAACTTTCATCAGTTAAATTTAGTTTATCTTTTAATTCGCTTTCATCAAGTTCTAAAGCTTCTGCTAATTTTTTTAGTAATTCCATATTACTTTCCTTTCTCTATCTTTATTAAGGGCAGTAGTTCCCTATTATTTTTAGGCAAATGAAATAAATATGCCTGTTGAATTTTGATTAGTATTTAAATAAGCTATTTCATTATTTAATTTAATTGTTTCAGGCAAAAATAAACCTTGGAAAACAAGTTGTTCATTTTGGCTTAAATCAAAATTAAAATCTTTTAATTCTCCGATTTCATTAGCTAGATAATTAAAGTCTGTATAAGACAAATTAAAATTATTATTAACTAGAGTGTTTAAAAATGCAGGTATATCTTGATTTTCAGGAGGTAAAATTGTTGTTTCAGCTTTAAAAGTTATTTTAAAAACTTTGCATTTATAAGTTCATTCTGTAAGATATCTACCTTTGCTTTTTCAACTTTTATTTAGCACAATAGGGGTAAAGTTTTTAGTGCCATAAAATGCTGTTGGGTTATTTCATTTAGCATAATTAAAATGAATTAATCTAAATAGTTCTAAATCATTTTTTGGGTTATTTTTATTATGAAAATCTCATAAATAACTAAATTCTATTTCACCTTCATAAATATTCATTTCATCAATGATTTTTCAATCATTACCATATTTATTAACAAATATCTCTTTTATTTTTGCACCGTCTAATTCTGTTCCAGTTATTAATTCAGAAGTTAATTCAATAATCTTGGTTTCTTTATATGGTTTTAAAATTGGTGGTTTATTTGATTTATCAAGATATAAATTTAAATCAAAGTTTTCTATTGGTTTATTTAGTAAAAAATAAGTTTTGTATTTTAAATAATCGGTATTAATTTTTTGTCAATTTAAATCAATATTAACTTCTTTCAATTCTTTTGCAACAGTGGGGTAGTTTATTGTTTCATCTTGATATTTTTTAACAAATGATGAGGTTATATAAATTTTTTCATTATCGATTAAAAAATCATAAAAATTTGATTTTAAATACATTAAACCACCACTAAAATTAATATAGAATGGCAGAATAAATTTATGAGCATTAGTATAACCTTGTTCAATAGCAAAGTTACTTTTTAATCAACCACTACACATTTTAATAAACTCTTCAATGCTTTTCTTTGGTAGTGTTGAATTTTGCATAAATTTAGTTATTTTATAATCAGTATAATCAACTACATTTGTACCACTAAAAACATTCTCTTTAAAAGTTTTAATTTGTTCTTGTGTCATACCAGCAAAATTAGATAGTATCTTTTCTTGGTTTTCTTTAATAACTTTAATCTCAGTAAATAATTCTTTTATTTTTTCATTAGTTTGATCTCATGGTAAGTTGTAATCATTTAACACTTTCAAGGAATAAAAATCAAAATTAGTTAGGGAAGCAAAATGAGAAAAAAATAATCTAGTATCAAAATCATTTACATCAATTGGGTTAGTTAAAGTAGGTAAAACATACTTAGGGTTTAATGGTAAAATGTTTCAAAAATTAGAATTAGTAGGTTTTTTTAAAACTTTTTGTAATAAGCAAGTTTTATTTAAAGAAACCATTAAATCTTTTTGATCAGTAAAATAAAATCTAACATTTTTAGTTAATTCAAAATCTAATGCTTCTTGAATTGTAGCTATATTAATTACATCATTTGGTTCTGAAGGTGAAAAAGTACTTTCAATAGCACTACTTATGTAATATTTATTTGTTACAATATCTTTAAAAATGACAAACTTATTAGTAAAATCATTACTGCTCTCAAATAATAAAGAAATATTTGAATCAGAATCAATTTTGTAATTCTCATTAAAGTATTGTTGAATATATTTACTATCACTAAAAAAACCATCAATTATTTCTAACTCATTATCAATAAAATTTATTATGTTAAGACTGTTAGGAGACATTGATATTTGTTGAATATCACAAACTTTAACATAGAATTTTTTTAAAACTATCGAATCAATTTCTTCATTAATTTTCATTAATTCCATTTGTATTTTCTCCTTTATCTTGATTATTTAAAAAGGCATTTTGATTAACAATAGATCCATTCATATTAACTGCATATTTTTTAGCATCTGTTAATAATCATTCGGTTGAGCCATAAACTAAAACTTTATCAATTTCACTACTTACAAATTTCTTTAAAAATTCTAATAATTGAAGCTCTCTTAAATTACTTTTAGACTCAATATAGTCTTCAAAGTCACTATTTAATTCTTGTACTTCAGCAGTATGCATATTTTTAGTGCCATAATCTGCTGAGTCTTGTTTCATAAAAGCAAACTTTTTAATTCAACTAACATTTTTTTCTATTTTTTGCAAAATAATTTGTGCTTGTGAAGACCCTTGCAATAAACGAAGTGGTTCAGTATCATATAAAGCTATTTGAGGGTTAAGAGTTATAAATCTCTCGTTTAGATTATTTAGTCCATTTTTAATAGCTTGTTGTATTTGACTATTATCAGTAGCAAATATTCAAGGAGCAGATAAATAAGCATCTTTTAAAAGCACTGCCATATCTTTATTTAATAATTGAAAATATTCACCATTAACTAAATCTAGGTCTGATATTTTTAAAGTATTGTTATAAAAAATTTGATAAGGAATTATTGGTTCATCTTTTGGTTTGTAATTAAATACTTCAACTAAATATTTTTTAGCATCATAATCAGATACATTGCTAGGTTTAGTAATTTCATATTCAAAAGATAATTCACCATTTTCCAAATATTTTCAAGTCTCAATAACACTTAAATTCATTTTTGATGAAATAAATTCTATTCTTGCTTTTAAATATCTAATGTCACCATCAAATTCGACAAAGTCATCAACAAAAGCAGGTAAAAAATTAGATTTTAAAGCAGCTAGACCATTCATATATAAAATGGTTTCTAGTTTTTGTAATGATAGTAAATGACTAACTTTAACGTATTCTTTAGTAACTTCTTTTTCATTATTATTGAATAATTTAGGAAAGTTTGACCAAAGTGTAATTAAGGTTGTTTGAGCACCATATTTAGCAAATTGTAAATATGAGTTAGGTGTAATATCATTTACATTTTCAATAACATTATTCTTTGCTTGCTCTTGTTTTTTCTCAATTATTCTAATCGCTTCTTTACTTTCCATTTTTTCTCCTTTGCGCATTAATTATTAATGGGTATTGATATTTAAATACAATAGAACATGACATTTCAAAAGCATTAATCAAATCATAAATTTCATGATTAATTTCCTCTACTCTTTGTTCTGACTTTTCACCAATGATAATTGCTTGTTTTGCCAAATATTTAATTAAAATATCAGTATTAGGCAATAAATAAATAAGTTCATTTTCAAAAATATTCTTTTGTCACATTTGTCTATCTAATATGCCAAATTTTTGACTAGGCTTCCTTACAGCTGGTAATGCATAACTATCTATATTTTTTTGATCAAATAATATATTTAATGCTTCTAAAGTAGCATTGTTGTCACTAAATAAAATTGAAGTCTTTCCATACATAAAATTATTTTTAACCCAATCATTAGGCAAATGTTCATAAATTAAATCGTTTCAAAATTTAACTGTTTCTGCTACTTTTTCATTAATTGCTTTATTAATAAATCTAGTGTTTTTAGGAATAAAATTTTTAATATCATTAATTACATTAACAACATATAGTTTGCCATCTTTATTTAAAGCTACAGTAACTAAAGAAGCATTGTCATGAATACCTGGGTCAAAACCATGATATACCCCTATTATTTCTCCTTTATTTAACAATTTAAAAAATGCATTTTTAGTAATAAAGTTAATTCGTTTTTTTCTAATTTGACCAGTTTCATCAAAAAGAATTTGCTTCATAAAATAACTAATCTTACCATTTTCAAATTTAGAAGCGAAGCCAGCAACAGTAACTAATCAAAGTCTATAGTTTTGATTTTTTAATTGATTTAAAGTTTTTAATTGTAAATCACTAATGAATTTTTTAGGAATGAACATTTTAGAAAACATAGTTACAATTGCACCCAAACCATCACTAAATTCACTATTTTCAACCTGAACAAAATTATTTTCAATTAATTTATCTAAAACATCATTATTTACTTCACCATCATTTGTTAAAATAGGAATTATTTTTTGATGATAATCTTTTATTAAAAAATGATCAGTAGTAAATATGTTATAAAGAAAAGTGACATTAATATTAAATTTATCTGGAGCAATCTCACGTAAGACAGTATTAGCAATTAGTAAAGGTAATTTTTCTTGTTGAATTTCATACATTGTAATTAAATCTGATGGCAATTTATTTGAATCAGCTACGTCCTCCAAGGGTTCGTCTATTACAAGTTCTCCGAATCTAAATTTTGGGTTCTTTAACGTGAAGCCTTGGAATGCTTGGATCTTTGCTCAGTTTTGAAAATAAATTGCTCGATCAAGTCCGCCATCATCGAATTTCCAGTATGCAGCTTCATTAGTTATATTAAATCAATTCCGATAATCTAAATTATGTTCTTCAGCTAAATATGCTAAAACTTTTTGAAGCATAGGTTTTAAAGTATTTGTGATGTGATTATATTGATTACGGCATCATACACTACAAAAAATATTTTCATTTACCATTCGATAAACAGTCTCTATCATTCTACCAAATGATTTTGATACACCCTTGGCGCCAGAATATATTTTATAAAAACAATTTGACTTATAAGCATCATAACTTGGGTTTTCTTTTTGATCAGTATAATGCAAAAGTTCTTTTAGTTTTTCTTCCGTAAAAATGGGAGGTTTAGATAGATTCATTTTCTAATTCCTTAGAATAAAATTCAATTACACAATCAATATTGTCTATAAGGTTACGGCGCACAACTTGACACATTCAGTATTTTTTAAAACTTTCATTTACAAATAATCTTGATAAAGTAACAACTACAATATAATCATCTAAATTATCATGTGTAGTAATATACTGTTCCTCAAATGGAATTTATGATTTTAAAGTATCTGAATGTCATTTTTTAACTGCTTTTAAATGACTAACTAAAAGGGATAATACTTCTTTTCTGCTTAGCATTTTATTTTTTCTCCTCAAGTAAATCGACTGTAATTGATTTATTTTTTGACATTTTAAAATTGAAGTCAATGATAAATGAAACTGAAGTAGGGTTACTAAAAAAATGTTGAATGTATTTTATAAGTTCATTTTCTGCATTTTTAAAACTACTATCTGTGTTATCTTTCGATACATAACTAAATTCAATTTTTATTTTTCTCATTTTTGTTCTCCTTTAATTATTTTTGTCATTTAATATTTCTCCCTTACTTGTTTTTTCATAAAAAAACCTATTAATTTGGGGTTTAAATAGCAATCTAACAAGTCCTACAGCACCATGTCTATTTTTAGCTACTATTACATTAGTTAAGGAATTATTTTCACTTTCTTCTGTATATTCTTTTTTCTTGTTGTAATAATCTTTTCTATGTAAGAAAATAACAATATCTGCATCTTGTTCAATAGAACCTGATTCACGTAAGTCACTTAAAATCGGAGTCTTGTCTTCTCTTTTTTCTACATTTCTGCTTAATTGACTAAGAGCAATTATGGGGCATTTTAACTCTCTAGCTAGTTGTTTTAAGGCACGAGAAATTTTGCTAATTTCTATTTGTCTATTTTCATTATTTGCTCTATTAGAATCTGCTATTAGTTGTAAATAATCAATAACTATCAAATCAACTTTTTTTGTTTGAGCAAATCTTTTTGAAAGAGTGAGCAAATCAGATAATGTTAATGAAGGTTTATCTGCTAAATAAAGTGGTCACTCAGACATGGCTTGTCGAGTTCAATGGATTTCTTTTCATTCATCAGTGCTAATTAAATTTTTTCTTAATTTGTAAAGTTCTACCATACTTTCAATTGCTATTATTCTTTGCACTAATTGAGAACTTGACATTTCAAGTGAAAAGAAAAGTACGTTTTTATCATTTTGAGCAACATTAGAAGCAATATTTAAAGCAAAAGCAGTTTTCCCCATTGCCGGTCTAGAAGCTATAATAATTAAGTCACCTTGATTAGCACCCGAAAGTAAATTATCTAATGGTTCAAAACCTAAATTTAAACCAATAGAAGTATCAGTTGTTTTATCTTTTAAAATATCATTAATTACTTCATTAACTTTATTTCCTAATGATTCATAACTAGAATTAATTTCTGAAACATTAATATTAATTAAATCAAATTGAATTTTATTTATTAATTCATTAACATCATAGGCTTTGTTTTCAATATTAGCAAGATTAGTTTTAAAAAGCATCATTAATTGATCAGTTTTATATTGATCTATTAAATTTTTTGTATAAGTTTGTAGCTCTGAATAATAACCAGCATTTTTTATTAATCATTGTAGATATTCAGCACCATTTAAATTAAATCTACCAATTTTATTAATTAATTTTTGTTTAACTAAGTAATCAAGTAAATTAGCAATATCAAAATTTTTAGATTTTAAATTTACTTCGGAAATTGTATTATAAAGAATTTGGTTTTCTATAAAATGAAACATTTTGGGTTTTATTATTTCTGAAATATCAAAAAAAGATTTTGGTTCGCGTAATAAAAGACCTAATAAAGTGGCTTCATTATTGGCAATTGCAAGATTTAAATCTTTATTGTCCATTATTCAATAATTAACTTTCTGTCTAATAAATCATTACAGATCCATAATGAATGAAAACTACAACTTCCTTTTTCATTTTCACTTTCTTTAAAAAACTGCATTCTTTTATTTAAAAAAATTAGTTGCAAATTTTTGACATTTTTAAGTTCTTTAACAAAACCACCGCTATTAAAGCATTGAATTCCATAAATCATGGCAAAAGGCTTATTTAATTGAATTAATCTTTTTAAAGTTTGTGATTTTCCTTTGAAGGGAGGATTAGAAATTATTAAATCATATTTTTGTTTTGGCTCATATTTGTAAAAATCTTGATCCAAACTAATATGACTATAAATTATGTTGTAACCTTGTTCCTTCAAAACTTTCACAAAATTACTATTTTTGTTATCAAATGGACATCATATAGTTTTGGTTTTATCAATTTTGGCAAGTTCTAGAAATTTTAAAATATCAGTTTTTTTAGTATATCATTCAACATCATTTTTGTTAAAATTGAAATTATATTTATTCATTAAATTGCCTTATAAAAAATGACAAAATTTACTTCGTCTGAAAAATTATCTTTATAAAAGTTTACAGAATCAAATTTAATATTAATATACTTATTATTTTTAACTGATAGTAATTTTAAATTTGTAAATAATAAATCAGAATTTATTTTTTTGATATATTCTAATCATAAATTTGTTTTAATTTTAATAACTACTGAATAATAGATTTTTTTATCTATATCAAGTTTGTTTATTCTGTTTAGAAAAAAATTATTTAAAAGATTATTTATTTTTTCTCTAATAATTAGACTAGGTATCATATTAAAAAGAGTAATTATTTGTAGTAGTTATAATAACACATACAGTAATAGAGTAACCTAAAGGTACTCTTACTGTGTGTTATAACTACAAATTACTTTTATCTCCTACTTTATCTAAAATTTCTTTTCAATTATATTCTTGACAATAACTTTTATAATCATCTAAACAAGCTTTAGAACATAAATATTCATTATTTCAAACAAATTTATCTAGATCAACATTTTTACCACAAACTTTACAAATTTTCGTTTTCATTTTCTACCTCTTTCATTATTGCTTTTGGAGTTTGAAAATCTATATCATTTTTTGATAAATAACCATTCCTATTTTTTGCTAAAGATAAAACTAATTCTTTTGTTTTGGCACTTTCAACTATGTTTTTTGAGTACAAAAACAAAATCACGTCAGCATCTTGTTCTATAGAACTAGTACCCTTTAAATCGCTAAAACTTGGAGTTCCAGAACCCTTTTTTTCATAATCTCTGCTTAGTTGCGTTAGAACAAAAACATTTAAATCATTTTGTTTAGCTAGTTGCTTCAAATCTTTACTAATACTTGATAATTTTTCATGATCAAGACCTAAATTTAAATTTGGTGTTAATAATTGAAAGTAATCTATAAAGACTGCTTTAACTATCTTATTTTTTTGTTTTAAATCTTTAATTAATGAATTAATAAAATTTGGTGTTATTTGCTCATTATCTAAATTTTCAAATACGAGTAGATTTAGTTTTAATAAAAAACTATTAGAATGCTTCATTATGCTATTAATAACAGCATATTCTGGAGTATCTGATGCAGAATAATCTCATTCATTTAAATTTAAATGACTATGAATAGATAATAATCTTTTGTAGATATTTGTACTATCCATTTCTAATGACAAAAATAAAATAACTTCATTTTCTTTTAAGTTTTGTAATGCATTAAAAATAGCATTTATACAAAAAGTAGTTTTTCCTATTGAAGGACGAGCACCCAAAAAATAAAGTTGTCTATTTTTTAGACCACCACAATATTCATCAATTAAGTTATAACCAGTTTTTAATACACATTGGTTTTCAGCTGCTTGTTTTGATAATTTAAAATTATCTTGCATTTGTTTGATATCTGATAATTTATCAATCATATTTTTTCTTTTCCTTTCGACTAAAGCACTAAATGAAAATAGGGTTAATTTTTTTCACCCCGTATTATGGAGTGAAGTTAAAAAGTCCCGATTTTAAGTTATTTCGGGACAATATATCTATACAGTCCCGATACTTCAAACAACATTTATTGATATAAAAAAGGAATTATGATTGTGCTTAATTGATATGATAATTTAGATTGTGCTAATAACAAAAGGTAGTAATCAGACAAATATATTACTTTACTTAATAAGTAAGTATATATTTGTCCTTCTCCTTAGTTTTGCCAAGAAAATTAGAATAGAATTAGAACAAGAATAGTTTATTTATAGAGCAAAAAATGTTGTTTGAAATAAAATAATTAACTATTTATTTAGTGTCTTTATTTATTCCTTGAAAGTTAAAAAAGTCCCGAAAGACTTTCGGACTTCGGGACTGTATAAAAACTTTATTCAATATAAAGAATCTTCAAATGGAAGTTATCAACTAAATAATTCCTATTCTTCATTAAAAACTTTTAAAGATGATACTGAAGTTAATGCTTATTTAAAAAGAATAAAAGAAGACGGGATTTTACCAGAAACAAGATACACCATTGTTGGTTTGGAAAGTACACTAGATTCAAATGGCATTAAAATGTTACTAGATGAACTTGGATTTAATGACTCAAGCACGATTACTAATAATTATCGAATAATCTTACAAAAATTGATTTTACCTTCAACAGAAAAAATCTTTTATTTAGATAATGATCATAAATACTTACTTGATTTAAAATACTTTAATTTGTGAAACGTTAAGATCAATAATGAAAAATATCATTTTGAGAGTTCACAAGCTATTACTAAATTTATTATTAACTATGTTAATTTAAATGCTAAACCAATTATTGGAGGAGTAAAATAATGAAAAAATCACTTTTATTTATACCGTTGTTATCATCATTGGCAACTTTACCATTATTAATAGCCTCAAAATGTAAACAAGAAGAAACTCAAGAACAAAAAGATGAAAAACTTACCAAAAAATATGAAAAAGAATATATTGATAAACAGCGATATGTTTTTGATGACTTTGAACAATTCAAAATAAGAGATGAATATTTTTATTTAATAAAAAACCCAACTTTTAATGATGTATGAAATGATTATGCTAATAGAAACATAAAGTCATACGCATTAACAGATAAATTTTTTGAAGATTTTAATAAATGATATGAAGATTTTCAATGAAAATTTAAAATTTTTAAAAGAATAATGAATAAATATGCCGCTAATGAAATAATTAAATATCAAAACCCTAATAATGGTATGGACCCCATTAATTTATATTATGTAAAAGAAGTAAAATTTGATTTTTCTCGTAAAATGGGTTCACAAAATTATGCCTTGCGTATGGGAAGGAGCGATTTTTCAGTATTTTTAAAATTATTTAATATACCAAATTTAAATTTAAATGCTTCTCCTATTCTACCTGATTGAACAATGCTAACTGAAATAAATTTAAATAAAACTTATTATTCTAAAATAAATATAACATCGAATTATGGACTTATCTTTCGCGAAGAATTGAATAAAATTAGAGAAATATTTTCTATACCCAAACCTTATTATAAAAATGATCATTTTATTACTCACCCAGCTGGAAAAGATGATTTTCAAGGAGAAGACCGTATTCCAAGAATTGAATTTTATACATTTAGAGGGCTTAGAGACGAAAGTGCAGATAATGAAATACTAAATTTACGTTATAAAACTTCATTTGATAAAGGATGAAAAGATATTGATGTTGATTATTTAAAAGAATATGGTAATTATGATACTTTTAAATTTAAAAGTTATCGTGTCAAAATCGTTGAATATGACCCCAAAAAACCTTTAGATGCCACCCCTTCTAAAGTAGATGATTTTGTTTTATCAGAACATGGCTTATAAAAAATTATTATTAGGCACTTTAATGTCATTAACATTTTTATTAATAAATTTTTAAAAAATAAAGCCGGTTAATAAAACCGACTTTATTTTTTATTATTTTTTAATTATTAAACACGTGCTTCTTGATAAGTTTTTAATACTATATCATTTAGTTCTTTAGCAAGTAAAACATTTTCACGTTCTTCAACTGATAAATTAGTTTTTAATTTTTCTTCAATTTTTAATGCTTTTCTTTCAACTGATTTCTTTTCAATAACAGTTGGAACAAACATAACAACAGTATATACTATAAATAATACAGCTGCAGCATAGTGACCAATTGTTGAATTTACTAATCCTTGTCATGCTTCATCTTGTTTAGCAATTAAATCAAATTGACCAGGGTCAAGAGCAATATCTGAAATGAATTTTTCCTTACCTTGTAATAAGATACCAGTTTCTAAAGCGGCACTAAAGAATGGGTTAATTATTAAAAATGTTAATACAGTTGCAACAATAGTTACTGAAAAACTTCCAGCTCAAATAGTGTGTTTGTTTTCAGTAACAGCAATAAAGTGTTTCTTTCTATTTTTAATAGCGCCGGCAATTGATGCTGCAATAAATCCAAATGCAAACACAGCCATTCAGTCAGCCATTAAATCACTAAATGTTAATAAATTATCTATTTTGTATCCATAAACAGAATCATATCCTCCACCAAAGTATGCATATGCACCAATAGCAGTGAATATTACCATGAATGGTAATGCTAGAATTAGACAGAATATAGCCCCTACTAAAGGAGTTTTTGCAGATTTCATGTATTTATATACTTTTACAGGAACTGAAATTTCTCCTTCTTTAATTAAGTCTTCTACTCATCTTGTTGCTCACATGGTAAATCCATTTAATATACCAACAATACCAATTGATATACAAATGTTGATTACACCAAATGCTCAACCATGTTTAGCATTTGCTAATAATTCTCCATAGTCATAGAAACCACCGGTTTTAGCACCTAAGGTCATAGCTACAGCGATGATAATATAAATAATAGTAATGGTTGATAAACCTATTGTTAAAGCAGCTGGAGTTTTTTCAGGGTGTTTCATTTCTGATTGTACACCAGCTGTTACATAGAAACCATCAAATGCAAAGAAGATACCACCCAATGATGCAAATACTGCAAAGAATGGTGATAAACCAAATAATGATGTTGACTTAGCATCGAATAAGCTTTCTGTTGTTATTTTATTATATGTAATTCCGTTTTTTGCTGCAAAAGCAAAACCTACTATAACAACAGCTATTAATGGAATAAATTTAACTGAAGTAACAACTCAGTTTTGAACATTTCCAATACGTGAGCTTAATCCAGCTGAAAAAATCATTCATAATGTTAATCCTAATCCGATTAAGAAGTAGAATCATGGTGCCAATTTACTTCCACCAAAACCTATATTTAAACCAAATCCGCCTAAACCATCTTGGAATTGGACAATAACATAGTATGGCATGAAGAAATAAGTAAATGGCAAGTATAAATAAGTCATAAAGAATTTAGCACCTTTATAAATGTAAAGAGTGTTAAAAGCTTTTGCTCATCCGATCATACCCAAGTTGTCGTTACGTCCTGAAGCAACTTCAACTAATGCTAAGGCCATAGTAATAACAGCAAAACCAGCTATTAGTCATACAATAATTGCTCAGACAATATTGTTAGCAGAATTTGATAGAACTGATTTAGATCTTAGAAAAATTCCAGCACCAATTGAACCACCAATAACAATAAGAATAGCAGAGAAGAAACTAATCTTTTTCTTATTGTCTTGTGTAACGACTAATTGTTCGTCGTTCATATAGCTTTCCTTTCTTAAAAAATTAAATATATATTTAAATCTAAATATTTGATACATCAAACATCAAACGTTCCCTCAAGGATGTATCAATAAAATTATAAAACTTATAAATTTAATTTTTTGTTTTCCTTCATTAAATAAGAATAAAAATGGAAATATTTCTTTATAAAAAAGAGTATTTTAAGAGCGAGTCATTATTTTTGAAATTTCTTTAAATAAAAAAATCCAATAATCAAGTAATTAAAGGATTTTTAAGTCAATTTCTTGAAATGGTACGCCCTAGAGGATTCGAACCTCTGACCCAATGGTTAAAAGCCATTTGCTCTACCTTCTGAGCTAAGGGCGCAACTGGTGCCCAGAACTGGACTTGAACCAGCACGGCCATTACAGCCAACGGATTTTAAGTCCGTAGCGTCTACCATTCCGCCACCTGGGCTTGGTGGTTTTAATAAATGCTATATCATTATAATACAATTTTAGTTAAAATGGTATAAATATTTTATAAAAATTTTTACCCATAAATAGCATTAAAACAATGGTTATTTTTTTAATAAGTTATTAATTTCAATGGCTTTAAAAGTGGTTTTAAAAGATATTTTAGCCACTTCTTTTAATTTTTCAATAGAATTTTCTTTTAAAAATTTAGCAGCTAGATTATCAACTTCAGAATTTGCTCCTAATTTAAAAGGAAAATTATAATTTTTAATTTGCAAGTCCATTAAGTTTAAAAGTATGTTTCTTGCAATAACAGAAGCACAAGCTACTGATAAAGATTTATCCTCAGCTTTTGTTTTTAAATAAATTTTTACTTGAGGTTTATCAATTTTTAATCAATCTATATTTTTTAGTTTTTTATAATGATTGTAAAATGTTTCTTCATTATTAGTATATTGGTCAATAATAACATCAACAGGTTCATTTAAGATAGCTAATAAACTATTAATACTATTACTATGAATTAGTGTTTTAATTTCATTATTATTTATTTTATTAGCAATTAAATTGTTATATCCTTTTTGACTTAAAATATTTTTTCTTCATAATGTTAGTTTTTCTAATTTAGGTGCTAATTCTTTAATTTTATTTTCCGATAATTTTTTGCTATCCTTTACTCCTAATTCTTTAATTTTTTCAATATTTTTTGTAGGAATAAAACAAGCAACAGAAACAATAGGTGAAAAATAATCACCTACACCTGTTTCATCAACTCCTATAAGAGTATCAAAATTAATTTCATTGTCCATAAATTATTCTTCTTCATTGTAAAAATTATCAGCTTTTACAATTTGTAAATTATCACGGTTTTTTTCTTGTCTTTTTTTACCTAATTTGATATATTTGTCAGGGTTTTTTAAAAATGATTCAATAAAATAACCAACAGCACCTTCTTTATTGGTTTCTTTCATAACAACAGTTGATAATTGTTTTATATAAGGTTCAGCATTAGCTGGAGCAACACCAACATTACCTACTTCATACATACTTGCATCATTAAATGAATCACCAATAACAACAGTATCATCAATATCAATATTGTAATATCTCATTATTAATGATATTACTTTGCCCTTTCCTACACCAATTGAAGTAATATCAAATATAGGACTTAAGCCATCGCCTTTTGATCAAGAAGAAAATTCTCCTAAATCACCGTATCTTCTTTTTAAATATGTAAGTAAATCAACTACATTAGTTGTAGTTTTACAATCGAAAATAATTCCTGTAGGTTTTAATGGTAATTTTTCTAATGCGATTTCTTCTCTAAATTTAGTTGCTTGATTAAAATTAAAAACTTTTTCTAAGTTAGGATCACGATGTTTTAATTGTACTCAATCAGGACCTTCTATTGCATAGTTTGTTATTTCATTAGCAACTTTTTTATCACCTAAGATATATAAAACCTCATTTAGATCCAAATATGAAATTGTAGGAATAAAAAATGGGTCTGAAGGATTGTGAATATGTGCTCCATTATAATTTCCTACAATTGCATTTAAACCCAATTTTTCATAAATAGGCTTAGTACTTCTTCATGGTCTTCCAGTGATAATTGAAACGATGTGTCCTTGAGAGACAGCTTTTTTAATAGCTTCTTCAGTTTTTGGATGCATTGTACCATTAGCTGAGTCAGCTAGTAAAGTTCCATCTAAATCTAAGGCAATTAAAAATCTTCTTTTTTTTTCATTATTATTTTCCATAGTATTCCTTAAACAAATATTTAATTAAATTTTATCATAGTTTTAAAATATGCTAATTTTAGTTATTTACCCTTTGTTCCAAAAATTCTATCACCAGCATCACCCAATCCCGGAACTATATAATTATTTTCATTTAATTTAGTATCTTCAGAAACTAAATAAATATCGACATTTGGATGCTCTTTTTCTATTCTTTTAATGCCTTTTTCTACTCCTACTAAACAAATTAATTTGATGTTTTTAAATCCTAAGTTTTCTAATTTAGTTATTGCATCATCAGAGCTTACTCCGGTTGCTAACATAGGATCCACTACTAAAATATAACTATCTTTTGCAACTTCTGGTATTTTAAAAAAATAGTCTTTTGCTTCCATTGTTTTTTCATCTCGGTAAATACCAATATGACCAACTCTTGCTTGTGGTACTAAATCTAAAATACCATTAGTCATTCCTAATCCTGCTCTTAAAATAGGAATAATAACAATTTCTTTATCTAATGCTTGTCCTATAGTTTCTATTCCAATTGGAGTAACCACTTTTAAAGGCTTGGTTTTATAGTCTCTTAATATTTCATAAACCATTAATGATGCAATTTCGTTTAAATTTTTTCTAAATTCATCATGTGATGTATCTTTTGATCGCATTTTTGTAAGTTTTGCTTCTATTAAAGGGTGTTTTATAATTACTAACATATCAATTCTCCTCTTTTTATTTAAACTAAAAGAATTATAAAAAAATAAGCAAAATTATGCCTATTTTTTTAATTCTTCTATTATTAAAACAGATTTAGAAGTTCCTAATCTATTTGCACCTAATTCAATCATTTTAATAGCATCACTAGCAGTTTTTATTCCACCTGAAGCTTTAATTAATAATTTATCTTTTGCAATTTTTTTCATTATTTTTATATCGTCAAAAGATGCTCCTCGATAAGAAAAACCAGTTGAGGTTTTAATAAAATCGGCACCTGACTGTAAAACAATTTCAGTAATTTTTGCAATTTCATCATTAGTTAATAAAGCAGTTTCTACAATAACTTTTAGATTTTTATTGCCACATTCTTTTTTAATTTCTTTGATTTCATTCAATACATATTCATATTCACGTTCCTTAAATCGTCCAATATTTATAACCATATCAATTTCATCAGCGCCATGAGCAATAGCTATTTTTGTTTCATAAACTTTAACACTTGTAGCATTGTATCCTAAAGGAAAACCAACAACAGTGCAAATTAAAATATCAGTTTTTGCTAATTTTTCTTTTGCATACTTTATTCAAGAAGGAGCAATACATATTGATTTAAAATTATATTTTTTAGCTTCTTCTATTAGTTTGTCAATATCTTTTGATGTTGCTGAAGGACTTAGCAATGTGTGATCGATAAATTTGTTATATTCCATTTTAATTCCAACCTTTTATATTATTTTAAATAAATTTTTACTTAAAATTAAGATAATTTTGCAAAAACTAAATCGATCTTATACGGTTTTTCATTAAAATCAATCACATTCATTATTTCATTTTCAAGTGATTTATCAATTTCTTTTGAAGAATATAATGTAAATAAGGTATCACCTTTATTAACATAATCATTAGATATTTTATTTAAATAAATACCTGCTTCATAATCAATTGTGTCTTCTTTTTTAGCGCGCCCTGCGCCTAACTTCATTGCTACTATTCCAAAATCAATCGCTGACTTGATTTTTAAATAACCAGAAATTTTCGCTTTAATTTCATATTTATTTTTAGGATTGAATCAATTTTTATTTTCTAATAAATTAACATCGCCATGTTGCGCTTCAATTCATTCCAAAAATTTTTTATAAGCTTTGCCATTTTTAATAACTTCATCAATCATTTTTTTTGCTTCTACTTCGCTCCCAGCCTTGTTAGCTAACATTAATAAAGTAGAACCGGATGAATAAATTATTTCAGTAAAATCTTTAGGACCATTACCCTTTAAAGTATCCATAGCTTCTAATACTTCAATTTTATTACCAATAGCTTTTCCTAAAGGTTGTTCCATATTAGTTATTTCAACAGCAATTTGCTTGTTTAATTTTTTTCCAATTGCAATCATTAATTTTCCCAATTGTTTAGCTTCATCTATGTTTTTCATAAATGCGCCATTGCCACATTTAACATCAAGTAAAATACAATTTGAACCAGTAGCCAATTTTTTAGACATAATAGAACTAGCAATTAATGGAATAGATTGAACAGTACCAGTAACATCTCTTAAAGCATAAATTTTTTTATCAGCAGGATCTAATTTTTCATTTTGACTTACTATAGCAATATTATGTTCTTTTACTATATTTTTGAATTCGTTATCTGATAAAGAAATTTTAAAACCATTTATTGATTCTAGTTTATCTAATGTTCCACCAGTGTGTGCCAATCCTCTACCAGACATTTTAGCAATAGTTAAATCTAATGCTGCTAAGATAGGACAAAGAGCTAAACTAACTTTATCACCCACTCCACCAGTTGAATGTTTATCCACAATAGTTTTATTTAAAAAACTTCAATCAATTATTTCACCAGAATTTAACATAGCTTTAGTTAAAAAAGTTGTTTCTAAATCATTCATTCCATTTAACCTAATTGCCATTAATAAAGCACTTGCTTGATAGTCTGGAATATTTTCATTAACATAGTTATTTATAAAAAAATTAATTTCTTCTTCAGTTAATTCTTTTTTGTCAACCTTTTTAGAAATAATATCTACTATTCTCATCTTTTATTTTCCCTTTTTATTGAAAATTTTTAGCTAAACTTAATGCTAATTTCATCATTTCATTAAATGAATTTTGTCTTTCTTCACTTGTTGTGTATTCTTGAGTAACCAAATTATCTGAAATTGTTAAAATACATGCCGCTTTTTTATTAAGTCTTTCTGCAACAGTAAATAAACCATATGATTCCATTTCAACACAAACAGCACCTTGTGAAAGATTTTCTCTATCTTCAACTGTTCTAGTTGTGTAGAATGCTTCTTCTGTTAAAACTCTCTCTTCTTTAATTTGCATTTTTAATTCTTTTGCATTCATTTTTATTAATTCATTTAATTCTTTAGTAGGTTTTGCAATCACATCTTTATTTTCGGGTAGCATTCCTTCTCTAAATGATATATTTTCTCCATAAGAGTCTTTTGCTAAAATAAGATCAAAATTTTTAATTTCTTTTTTAAAACTTCCAGCTGAACCAATTCTTACAATGGCTTCAACATTATATTCATTAAATAATTCGAAAGCATAAATTCCAATTGATGGTACTCCCATTCCCGAAGCACAAATTGAAATTTTGTTTCCTTTATAATATCCAGTATACATAAGAATGTTTCTAACATCTGAAACAAGAGTTGCATTTTCTAAATATTTTTCAGCAATATATTTTGCTCTTAATGGGTCACCAGGCATTAATACTAATTTAGCAAAAGAACCATCTTTTGCATTAATATGTGGGGTCATTATTATCTCCTTAATTAAAAAATAAAATTATTTTATTTACATTAAAATTTTATCTTAAAATCAAAAAAATCTAATGCTTTTCAATTTCTAAAGTTTTAGAAATAGGTATAGATAAAGAAGTAATTAACTCTGCTCCTGAATTAATTAATTCAATATTACGATTATTACTGTCTCCTTTTTCGGGTCCAAAGCAATAAATGTCCTTTCCTAATAATAAAAATTGATCAATAAGGTTATTTAAAGAATAATCTTTTAGTCCAAATAAAACTAAATTATTTGCTAAAGCAGCAATTATTCTATTTCTTGCAAATAGTGTCTTTTTTGTAACGTGATAATTTTTAGGATATTCACTTAAAATTAAAATATTTTCAGTTTTAAAATTACTTATATTTTTTGCAAAATAAGGATTTTCAATACCATTTGGACTTATTAGTATCAGTTTTAAATTGTTATTAAGGCATTTATCTACAATTTTTTCATCTAATCCTTTTCAATAAGCTGAAACTATAGTAACATCTTCTTTTATATCATCAATAGAATCTAAATACTTAATTACATAGTCAATTTCATAATTTCCCGTTAAACAATATATTTTTTTGGATTTTAATAACTCTATATTACCTTTTCAATCAAGTACAAATGGAGGTTTGTTTAAAATGTTAAATTGTTTAGGATATATATCATCATCTAAAATAGTAAACTTTCCTTCATTGTATTCATATTTTTCAAATCTAACTTTGTCTAGTTCCTTTTTATTTACAATTTCAAATGTTTTTAAAGCATTGTAAATTTTTTCTCAATCGCCGTTATATTTTTGATTGAAATAAATTAAATAATCATTCATATTTCTCCTTTTATCTTTATTTTTTTAAAAAAAATTAAATATTTTATGTATTTGATAAATATTTGAGAAATTAGTGAGAAAAGTAATTAATTTAAATAAATAATTTACAATAATAAAGTGTAATGTTGAGGTCGCAAGAAAAAATTGATTCAATAACTATAAATGGAATAGTTTATTTCTATAAAGTTATTTTTACTAATAATAAAAATGTTTACTTTGAATTGAAAAATGATACTTTTATTTTAAAAACTCCTATTTACTTATATGAACAATCTTATATTAAAGAATTTGTAAAAAAGGGTATAATCTCATTCTTAAATAGGAAATCTAAGCCATCGCTTGAAATTAATTTAGAAGAAAAATATTTCTATTACTTTGGAAATAAAGTTAACTATATTTTTGATAATAATCAGATTTCTTTTTTTGATAATGATAACGAAATAGTTTTAGCTTGCAATTCAAATTTAAAAATTGAAGAAAAAATTTGAGAATATTTAATAAAAAAATTAGCTCTTTTAATAGAAAATAGGATAGAAATTTTTTCAAAAATAATTTGCCCAAATGTCACTAATATAAGTTTTAAAATTAAAGCAAAAAAATCTGCATGAGGAACTAATTATTTAGAAAAAAAATTAATTACCTTTTCTAAATATTTAGCATTGTTCAATCCTAAATTAATAGAATATGTTGTTGTTCATGAATTAATTCACTTTAATTTTAATAATCATTCGCCAGAATTTTGAAATGCTATAAAGAAACTTATACCAAATTATAAAAAAGTTAAAGAAAATATAAATAAACATAATTTCTCATTTACCTTATAAAATATTAAATATAAAAGAGGTAGTTAAAATGTCAATTGATCAAAAATACTATTTAGGGATTGGTCTTGGACTAACATTTTTATTAATGTTTTTAATTGCAATATTAGTTATTTATATTTTTGTAAAAAGAAATATTTTAAGAAAATCTAAAAAAAATAATGAATCAATTAAAAAATTAGAAGAATTTTTATTAAATTATTCAAAAGAAAATAATGTTTATTTTATTAAGAAAAATCATTTTAAGTCACTAGGCATGCCTTCTTGTGATATTGGACCATTTTTAATAACTGATAAAGGATTAATAATTTTTTATCCTAATTTTTTGAATGGAAAAATTGAAGGCAATTGTTTGGAAAGAGAATGATATTGCACCTATGAAAATCGTAAAAAAATATTTCCAAATAAAATGTTTTTTATTGATAAAACAATTAATAAACTATCTACTAAATTACCTAAAGATATTCCTATAATTGCTGTATTTTTATTTATGAATAATGATGTAGAAGTAGATATATATAACACTCCTAGTTATGTTTTAATAACTAAAGAAGAAAATATACTATCATCTTTAGATGAAATTAATAATTCATTAACAAGTTCTTTAACTACTGATAAAGTTAATATGGTTGCAACAAAAATTACCAATTTAATTAAAAAATAGATAGCTTTTTAAAGACTTTTATTGATTCATTTGCATAAATTTCCTATTATAAAGCAGTTTTTTATGATATTTAGATTGATTTTTATTGAAAAAGATTGAAAAAAGATTGCTAATTTTAAATAATTCTTAATTATTGATATAATATTAAGATTATTTTAAAAGAATTCAAGGAGAAAAAAATGGCCACTAGAAAAACCACAATTAAAACCAAAGATATTAACGCAAAAGCAAACAAAGGCAAAAAAACAACAGGTGAATTACAAAGATTTTACATTTCAGAAAAATGAGACGGCAAAAATAAAGATGTTATTTATTTTAACTTTAAAATGGCCAACTCAAAAAACGGCAAAAGATTTGATGAATTTTTAGATGCTGTTAAAGAATTTATTACTGTTAGTCAAACAACCAATAAGAAAACTAGAGTTTGATTCCACCGTGATGGTGCATATCGTGGAAGTGTTGATATTACAAAAGCAGAAGTTATTGTAAGACAACTAGAATCAACTAGAATTGATAATGAAAAAGTTATAACTTATTTAGAAGAAAACAAACTAGTAGATAAACCTGAACCTAAAGAAACTAAAACTAAAAAAGAAATTATTGAAGAAATGCCTATCTTTGCTAATGAAGAGTTTGAAGATAAAGATGTTATGGTTGAAGTTATAAAACCGGAAAATCAAGAAGAAACTCAATTTGTTGTTGTAAAAGATCCTTCTGCAACTACTATGATTCAAAACAAACAATCAAAGGATAAAGCCTCTGTTACTTTTTGAGTTTTAATTTCAATACTTATTTGCTTAGTAATTTTAAATATCGTTTTAATTGTGCTTGGAGTAACCAATAAAATTTAATAACTTGAAATAATATAAAAAAACTAACCTTTGAGTTAGTTTTTATTTTTTCTTAATAGTTGATCAATAAGCACTAAAGGCACCTATTAAAACAATTATTATTAATATTGGGATAACAATATAATTAAAAATCTTAAAATAATTTTGTCCTTTAAATAAACTATATAAAATATTGTAAGTTGTTACTGCAGTAAAAAGCATAATAACAAATCTTAGAATACCATTGTTGATTGCTTTAATTCTTTCGTTTTTAGTATCTAAGTAATCATAATATGTATTTGCAACAATTAAAGCACTTGATAACTTGTTTTCGATTTGAGAATTATTATAAATATATTCTTTAATATCTTTTGCTAATTCTAAATTACTTTTATCAATATTGGCTAAATAGTTTTTTAAAGTAACATTATAATAATTTAAAGTATTTTTTGCATTTTTAATTAAATAGAAATTTTTATTTCTTAATCTATTTTCATCATCATTATTAAAAATATTTGCAAAAGAAATCATAGAATGAATATAGTATAAATATGATCATGTAATTTTCAAAATATTCCTTTTAGAAAGAATGATTTCAAAAAATGATTTATTTGAACAAAACATTGCATTTTCTAGATTATAATGAAATACAAAACTTTCATTAGCACTAGTTATTTCATGCATATAAGGTTGCATTTTGTTTTGTTTGATTAAATCTTCTCAAATAGAAATATCAAGAATATTTTCATATTTTTTATTATTATTTAAGTCAGATAAAAAATTAGATACATAATTTTTATTTAAAGTATTACTATTAGATAAATACAAACTAATATTTTCGTTTTCAATATTTGAATTTATATAAAAAATAGGATAATAACTTAAAGTAATTTCATTAGCAAGTGTTTTTGACATATGTTCTAATTTCGCTGCTCAAAAGTTAATAAATAATTGAATATTTTCTTTAATTTCTATTAGTGAATATTTTTCATCAATTTTGTTTTTAACTAAATTTTGAGTTTTAAAGTATTTCAACAAATCATTTTTAAAAAAATTTAATTTTGCAGCATCACTTAATTTTGAAAAAACATTTACGTTATCTCAGTATATTTCATTTTTATGAAAAATATTCTTTTTTCTTTCATCTAGTTCTTTACTAAAATAATCATTGTATAAATGCATTAAATATTTTTCTTCATTTATTAGTTTTAAAATTGAGTTTTCGAAAGTAAAAATAACTGATCCATTTGAAAAAATCGAAATAAAAAGCAAACTATTTTCATTGTTTGGAATTAAATCTTTGCAATTTTTATTAACAATATATATTCTAAATAATTCATCTTCAAATCAAAATGTTTCGTTAAAAGATGTCTCTTTTGAATATATTATTGTGCGATAGTTTTCATTAACTTTAAATTGTTTTAAATGAAGTAAAAGTTTCTTCATATTTTTATTAGTTTCTCTTTTGTTAAGTTTTAAAGGATATTTGATAATTTTTCCTAAATTAAAATTACCTAACATAATAATATTAACTAAGTCAATATCTTTTACTGCATCATAAAAAAATTTCTTGAATTTTAAAAAGTCTTTATTTGTATTTTCCATAAATAAAATTATATGTAATTTTTCCCATTATAAAAGGATTATTAATAGTTTATAATTAATTAATTATGAAAAAAAACATTGTTAAAAATAATTTAGGTTATGGCGGTGATCTTTTTGTTTATCAAGACAAAACAATGTTTAATTATTCAGTAGATACAATTTTATTAGGAAATTTCGTTTCAATAAATCGTAATGTTTCTAACATTTTAGAAATTGGTACTAATAATGCCGCACTTGCTATTTTTGTAGCTTCAAGAAGCAAAAAAATTATTATTGATGCAATTGAAATTCAACATGAAGCAATTTCATTAGCAAATAAAAATGTTACTTTAAATAAATTAGAAAATCAAATAAATATAATAGAAGCTGATTTTAAAAAATACTCTAAAGATTATGCTAATAAATGCGGAAATAAACTAGCAAAAAAATATTCATCTATTATTGCAAACCCCCCTTATTATAATGAAGACTTTAACCAAGTAAGAACATCTTCAACTATTTCTCAAAAATTAGCTACTCATGAAATTAATTTAAATTTAGAAGAGCTAATTAGTAATTCAGCAAAAATAATTGAACAAAAAGGTTATTTAACAATAGTTTTGCCAATTGCTAGATATATTGATTTGATTTGTTTATTAAGAAAATATAATTTCGAACCTAAGAGAATACAGATAGTTTATCCTAGAGTTAATAGTTTGCCAAAATTTTGTTTAGTAGAAAGTCGTTTTAATTCAGGATGAGGAACATTTTTTTTAAAAAACATTTATTTACATAATGAAGATATTAACGATCATAGCTATCGAGATGAAGTTAAGAAACTTTATATTCCAATTAAAGTAAAAGAAGGAGAATAGAAATGAATAATAAAAAAACATTTTATATAACTACACCAATTTATTATCCTAGTGGCAATTTACATATTGGGCATTTACTAACTACAACATTAGCATGAGTTTATAAAAACTTTAAAAAACAACAAGGCTATGATGTATTTTTTAGTACTGGAATTGATGAACATGGTCAAAAAATTCAAAAAAAGGCTGAAGAAGTTAAATTAACTCCACAAGAATATGTTAATAATGAAGCTAATAAATTTTTAGAATTATGAAAATTATTGGACATTGATTTTGATTATTTTTCAAGAACAACTAATAAAAATCATGAACAAACTGTTAAACTTATTTTTAATAAAATGCTTGAAAAGGGATATATATATAAAGGAAAATACGAAGGACTTTATTCAATAAATGATGAAGAATTTTTAACCAAAACCCAAGCTTTATTAATTGAGGGTAAATATTACCACCCTGTTTCAAAACATTTACTTCAAGAAGTTGAAGAAGAAAGTTATTTTTTCAAAATGGACTTATTTAATGAATGATTAAAATCATATTTTTTAAATAATCCTATTTTTATTACTAATAAAGCAATTACTAAAGAATTATTAAATAATTTTATTGATAAAGGATTAGATGATTTATCAATTACTAGAATTTCTTTTGACTGGGGAATTAAAATCGATAAATATGACGATCAAAAATCTCATATTATTTATGTATGATTGGATGCTTTATTTAGTTATTTAACTAATTTAAATTATTTGGAAAAAAATAATCATAATTATTTAAAGTATTGAGTAGAAGGAAATGAGATTGTTCATGTTTTAGGGAAAGAAATTAGTCGTTTTCATGCTATATATTGACCTATATTTTTAAAATCACTAGATTTAAAGTTACCAACAAAAGAGATTGTCCATTCATGAATAGTTACTCCTGAAGGTAAGATGTCAAAATCGAAAGGAAATGTAATTGAACCAATTCCTTTAATAAATAAATATGGAGCTGAAGAAGTTAAATACTTTTTTAGTTCGCAAGTTAATATTGATAATGATTTTAGTTTTAGTGAATCTTTGTTAATTAATGTTTTAAATGCTGATTTAGCTAATAATTTTGGTAATTTATTAAATAGAGTTGCTAAAATGGTAAATCAATCATTTCCCAATGGTACAAAATATGATGAAAAATCATTGTTGGAAATAGATAAAAATATTTATGAATTAGCCAATGAAACATATCAAGAGTACAAAAATAATTTGAATAATTTTCATGCTGACAAAGCTCTTAAAAAAGCAATTGAATTTAGTAGTAAATTAAATGAATATATTGATAAAAATGAACCTTGAAAATTAAAAGATAATTTAGATAGATTAAATATTATCCTAAACACCCTTTTAAATGGAATCTATTTAGTTACTTATTTATTAAGCATTGTTTTACCAAAAAAATGTGCTATTATTTTTTCATATTTAAATCAACTAAATAATGAAAAACTATTATTTCAAAATAATAAATTTGATAACGTAATTATTAATGTTAAAGAAATATTATTTCCAAGAATTAAATAATTGATTTTAATTAAAAATAAACAATATTAATCTATTATATTAGATTGTTTTTTATAATTTTCAATATCTTTTTGGTGAAAACTTTCTAACATTTCAAATTTTGATTTTGAATATTCTTCAAGAGAATTTATTCTATTTTCTAATCTTGTTAATCTATTATCAATTTCTTCAAATTTCTTTAAAACAATCTCATGAAACTTGTCGATTTCTTCAAATTTTTTCAAAACAATCTCATGAAACTTATCAATTTGTTCGAATTTCTTCAAAACCATTTCTTGGAATTTATCAATTTGTTCAAATTTATTTAGAACAACTTCCTGAAACTTATCAATTTGCTCAAATTTTTGCAAAACAATGCTTTGGAAATCTTCTGTACTTAATTTTTTTGTTTTCACTTTCTTACTATCCTTCTTAACAATTTGATAGAACAAGATATTTTCATTATCAATTAATATCTTTTTATAAATTATATCATTGTACAAATTAAAGCTACTTATAGTCTCCTTTTTGCTTATGTCATTAGACTTATCTAAATCAATAATTAATTTACTTTTATTCATTTTTACCTCTTGATATTAATTTTCGTAATTTATTAATTTATCTAAGTGAAAATGAGAAAAATTTAGGAAAGTTTTAAGAAAATAAAGGGAAAATAAAAAAATGGAACTTAAAAAAATAACTAATTAATTTAATATTGCATTTTTGGCATTTTTAATATATGGCGGGCAATGAGGGATTCGAACCCTCGCAAGTTTAAAAAAACTTCTGGCAGCTTTCGAGACTGCTCCCTTCAGCCAGGCTTGGGTAATTGCCCGTAAATATATTCATAAATTATAAATGATAACTAATTAACTTATTTATATGATTAGGCAAATTTGATAAAATTACATTTATGAAATTTATTGATGAAGTAGATATATTTGTTAAGGCTGGTAAAGGTGGTGATGGTATCATTAGTTTTCGCCGCGAAGCCCATGTTGATAAAGGTGGCCCTGATGGCGGTGATGGCGGTGATGGCGGTAGCATTTTTTTTCAAGGAGATACTGGTCAAAACACTTTATTACAATTTTATTATCAAAATAAAATTAAAGCAGATGATGGTGAAAATGGTAAACCCAAAAATGCTTATGGCGCTAATGGTAAAGATTTAATTATTAAAGTTCCTATGGGAACAATGGTTTATTTAAAAGATAAATTAATTGCTGATATTGTTGATAATCAAAAATATTTAATTGCCAAGGGTGGTATTGGTGGCAAAGGTAATAATAAATTTAAATCTAGTAGAAATACTGCACCTAGAATTTGTGAAAATGGTACATTAGGTGAATCATTTGACTTGCATTTAACTTTAAAAGTTTTGGCTGATATTGGATTTGTTGGTAAACCTAGTGCAGGAAAAAGCAGTATACTTTCGCAAATTAGTAATGCTACTCCAAAAATTGCCGATTACGATTTTACTACCTTAGTTCCACAATTAGGTCTTAGTAAATATTATGATAATTCTTTTGTTGTAGCTGATTTACCTGGCCTTATTGAAAAAGCTAGTGAAGGTAAGGGCTTAGGTTTTCAATTTTTAAAACATATTGAACGTTGTAAAGTCCTTGCTCATGTTATTGACTTTGGTTCTGATAATAAAGATCCTGTTAAAGATTATGAAATTGTCAATAATGAACTTAAATCATATAATTTAAGATTAGAAAAATTACCACAAGTAGTAATTGCTAATAAAAGTGACCTAGAAGATTATTCAAAACATTTAAATAAGTTTAAAAAAGCATATCCCCGTATTACTTTAATTGAATATTCAGCTTTATTAAAGAATAATATTGAAGAATTAAAGAAGGCTTTGTATCAAACTTTAGTTAATTCAAAATTAAATAATAATGAAATTAATGAAAACAATGAAACAATAGTAATTACCTTAGAAAAAAATCCAATAAAAATTATTAAATTAAATGCTGATACTTATGAAATTGTTGGCGATGATGTTTATAAAATATATGATAGAATTCCAGTAATTTCTTTAGACAATTTATGACGCTTAAATAGTAAATTAAAATCATTAGGTGTTTATGAATTAATCAAAAATCAAGGTGTTAAAAATGGAAACACTATTAAAATTAAAGACTTTGAATTTACTTGGGATGATAGTCAATATATTTAATTTAGGAATAAATACTTAATTTATGGAAAAAAATCCAATTGAAGTAAAAGGATTATTAAAAAATATAAAAAATTAGTATAATGAATCATTATCAAAACCATATCATGATCAATTTTTATTTTTAGTTACAAACTTGATATATGAGTAATGTTTTAATATTAAGTATTAGTTCAATTTTATTTTCCTCATTACTATTAATTTTTTACCATAAAATTTTGGATATAAAAAAGCATAACCACAAGATTAATGATAATAAAAAGTAAGTTTTTTAAATATTTGTTTTTTTAGTAGCAATTAGTAAAATTTATATATAATAATATAGCATTAACGCAAAGCGTGGAGAAGTAGCTCAGTTTGGTAGAGCGCTTGGTTTGGGACCAAGTGGTCGCAGGTTCAAATCCTGTCTTCTTCACCATTTTACGGGGGGGTAGCTCACCTGGCTAGAGCGCCTGCCTTGCACGCAGGAGGTAGAGGGTTCGAGTCCCTTCCTCTCCACCATTATGGCACTGTAGCTCAGCTGGTTAGAGCGTCCGGTTCATACCCGGAAGGTCAAGAGTTCGACTCTCTTCGGTGCTACCATATGCGTTTAGGCTTAACGGGCTAAATTACGGACCCATAGCTCAGTTGGTTAGAGCAACCGGCTCATAACCGGTCGGTCACAGGTTCGAGTCCTGTTGGGTCCACCATGGGCAATTACCCAAGCCTGGCTGAAGGGAGCAGTCTTGAAAACTGCCAGGGGCTTCACGGCCCGCGGGGGTTCGAATCCCTCATTGCCCGCCAGTATATAGCGGAGTAGAGCAGTCGGCAGCTCGTTGGGCTCATAACCCAAAGGTCATTGGTTCAAATCCAATCTCCGCAACCACGGTCCAGTGGTAAAGTGGTTTAATACGCTTCCCTGTCACGGAAGAGATCGCGGGTTCAATTCCCGTCTGGACCGCCATTATGGCTCTGTAGCTCAGTTGGTAGAGCAACGGACTGAAGCTCCGTGTGTCGCTGGTTCGATTCCTGCCGGAGCCACCATTTCAGAAATGACTAACACCTAAGGGTGTTTTTTATTTTTTAAATTATTAGATTTAATAAAATTAAAAAAAGAATAAAAATAAATAAAAAAAGTATAATTAAATACGCTATGTTAACACCATTAGAAATTGCGATTCAAGTGTTTGGTGCACTTGGTGCTATCATGACAATTTGTTTAGGAATTCCCCAACTAATTAGATTGAAAAAAACAAAAAACACAGGCAAAATTAATTTTGCAGCTTTTTGAGTATTTTATTATGGAATTTTAGCTTGATTAATATTAGGAGTATTTACTTCAAGTGAAAATTCATGATATATATTTTTAGCTAATTTTACTTGTGTTTCAATTATGTCATTTACAATGTTTTACTTGTATTATTATTATCAAGAAAAAACCAAAAAACAAATGTTAAGAGCAATTATTGGAATTGCTTTTAATCAAATAATTTCTTTTACTTTTTTATCATTATTCTTTGTAACTGTTTATCAAAAAATAAAATTTGGAGCTTTTTATCCAAAAAATAGTATTATTCCTACCTTACCTGCAAATGTACAATTAATAATTGGTTTAATTTGTCCATCATTTACAACATTAGCATTTTTACCCGGTTTAATTATAAGTATTGTAAAAAAACAACTAAGTGGCTTAAGTCCATGAATGGCTTTAACTTATATGTTTAATAATACTTGATGAATTTTTTACTTTGCTTTAAATATTGTTAATGCTCAAAGGCCAGATGCTAATGAAGCAACCAAAGAAAGCATGCGTGGTTTTATTGGTGGCCTTGTTTGACAATTAATTGCTATTTCAGTTTATACATTTCAATTTGCTTATACTTATTATGTTGATCAAAAGCAAAAGAAATTATTAAAATCAGTAGAAACTTTACTAAACAAAGATTCTACTTTAGACAAAAAATAGTTATTTTTGGTTTTTAGAAACATATTCATCAATTTCCATTTTTGCTGAAGTTAAATAACTTCTTAATAAGTTACTTTTTCCTAATTCAATTCCTCCAAAATATCTAACAATTAAAATTATTTTGTTAGTTATTTTTTTATTTTCTAGTAATTTATAAAGTGGTTTTCCGGCTACTCCTTGTGGTTCTTTATCATCGCTATAACCACCACTTTTTATGTTATTTAAATCTAAAATATAAGCATAAACGACATGTTTTGCTTTTTTGTGTTCATTTTTTAATTTAGTTATTATTTTTTTAACATCTTCTTTTTCTTTAATATCAAAAATATAACTAATGAATTTAGATTTTTTTATTTCATAAATGTTAGGCATTAAGTTAATTATATTTGATTTTGTTATAATTAAACTTATGCTAAAAATAAATGTAAAATATGCTGAGCGAATTGATAAATATATTGCTAATAATTCCGAAATAACAAGAAATGATATTCAAAGTTTGATTAATGAAGGAGCAGTGTTTGTTAACAATATTAAAATTAATAAAAATAAATACATTGTTAAAGAAAATGATGTTATTGAAATCACAAAAGTAATTGATAAACAAGTTAATATTAAAGAACAAAATATCGCTTTAGATATAGTTTACGAATGTGATGATTATTTAATTATTAATAAACCATCAGGCATGGTAGTTCATCCAGCTCCAGGTCATCATGAAAACACTTTAGTTAATGCTTTAATGTATCATTTTAAAAATAATTTAAGTAATGTTAATGGTTTATTAAGATTAGGAATAATTCATCGAATTGATAAAGATACAAGTGGTTTATTAATAGTTGCTAAAAATAATAAAGCTCATAATTATTTTGCTTCACTTCTAAAAAATCATGACATAAAAAGAACTTATTGTGCTATTGTTGATGGCATTATTGAAAATAAAGTTTTACATTTAAATTTACCAATAGGAAGAGATATAAAAAATCGTCAAAAATTTATGGTAACTGAAAAAAATTCTAAGGAAGCTTATACTATTATAGAAGTACAAAAATATTTAGAAATTAATGGACAAAAAAAGACTTTAATTAAATGCAATTTAAAAACAGGAAGAACACATCAAATAAGAGTACATTTAGCATATATTAAACATCCTGTATATGGTGATCCTATTTATAATAAAAAAATTGATGATTTTAATCAAAGATTGCATGCTAAAGAATTATCTTTTGTAGATAATAATGGTATAGAAAAACATTTTGAAATTCCTTTACCTCAGCAAATGGAAAAGGAGATTTCCTAAATATCTGGCTAAAAAAATATTTTTTAAATATAATATTTAATAAAATAAAGGAGAAAATTTATGTATCCAAACAACGAAATACCAAATCAAGTTGAATATAAATCAACTAAGGAAATGTTTGAGGCAAATAATAAAGCTAAATATTTAATATGATTTGTTTTATTTGGCATTATGCTTTTTGTAATGTTAATTTTGCAATTAACTGGTTATTTACATTTAATTATTAAAAGAGATGATTATTTGAAAATGTATGAAGACTATTTTATAAATGAAAAAGCTAGCAATCCTGCAAGTTTCGCCAATATTAAATTTAGAAATAATGTTATTTCTGGAACTTTTATAACTTTAGTGTTTTTAGCAACAATCATTTTATATTTCATTTCATTCATTAAATGTTTAATTAAAAAAGACTATTCACAACATTCAATGATTTTGACTTTTTCTTTACCTATTGTTTTTATTTTCATTCTTTTAAATTTCCTTTTTTCAGGGTCTGGATATTGAAACATTCAATCAAAAGATGTTGCTAAAATAATTTCAATAGTTAATAGTACTTTATTTTTAATTTCTTATCTTGCATTTTATTTACAAATCAGAAGAATAGTAAGAAAATTTGCTTTATTAAAAGCATATTTGGCAGCCCAACAAGCAAACAATATGGATATTAATAATTCTTCATTTGATACAATGTTCAACCAAGTTTATATGAATTCAGAAAATAATGTTGTAACTAATGCTCCTCAAACTAGTAAAAGCAATTTATACCGCCAAAAATTAGAACTTTTAGATGATGCACAATTAAAAGCAATGGCAGAAAAATTAAGTATTTATGGTTCAGCAGAATTTTCAAGAGAACAATTGATTGATAAAATTGCTTTAATTTTTGAAGAAAAAGAAATGAAAACTTCTTTTGCTCAAAATAATGAAAATGACAACAAAACTACTGAAGAAAACAAAAAAGATAATAATGATTTAAATAAAAATGATAAGGATATCAATTAAGGAGAAAAAATGCCAGGTTCTACTCCCACTCAAAGTAGTTGACAAAAATCAAATTTATGAATGATTTTATTTATTGTTTTCTTCATTATTGCATTATATTTATCTATTAAATTCGCTATTAATTTTAAAAGAAGCATTAAAAAAACAAAAACTATTTTAAATAATCATCTTGTTATTCCTTATGTTCAAGGATTTACACCAAAAAGTTCAGCATTTTTCAATTTTTTAATGATTAATGGTTTTTGTTTGATTTTACTTATTATTTTGCCAATCCAATTTGCTAAAACATTTAAGCAAGAAGGATTCGGAAATTCTTCTATTACTTATTTAAGTATTCTAATAACCATCGCTATTCTTTTAATATCATTTGATTTGTCAATTCTTATTATGTTTTTACTTTCTTTTAAAGAAAAACAATATGTAAAAAATAATCAATTATTAGCAACTTTAAATAATTTAAAAACTACAAATTTGACTACTAAAGAATTTCCAAATGAAATTAAACTTGATGTTAAAAAAATGGATGAAATAAATAATTTAGGCACTAAAGTAATTGCCAAATTTATGTTAGATTACAATAAAATGAGTGATTTTTCTTTAAATAAAAGATATAAATCAATTTATTTAGATCAATTATTTAAAATATCTTATTTTCATGAATCATTAAATTTTATTGAAAAACAAAAATCAGAAGAATCTAAATTACTTTCACAAAGTAATGTAACTAGTGATAATGATATTGATAAATTAAACAAAGTAGAAACAGAAATTGCTTGAATGGATAAAGCTGATAATAAAGCAAAAATCTTAAAAGAAACAGAAAATATTTCTAATTCTTTTTCTTCTAAAAAAGAGTTTGATAGTAAATATGAAGAATATTTATATACTATTAGATCACAAGATCCAATGTATGCTAGCGTTCAAAGAAATAGTTGAGTAACATACCGTGATAGTGATATTGAAAATTTATTTTATAACCCAAACTTTTCAGTAATTTATAGTTTAGATAATGGTAAAAGTACTCAAGAAAAACCATTACAAGAATTTTTAGATGAATATAAAAATTATTTAATTAATAAGTTTTATTCTCTAATCTAACCAAACAAATTAAACGTTCTTAGAAAAAACTAAGAATGTTTTTTTATTAAAAAAATATTTTTTTGTTGAACACCGGTTATGTTGTTATATAATAGTTATCGTATTTTGATAATTTAAAATACCAATTGTATTTAAAAAAATAAAATGAAAGGAAAGAAAAATGCCTACAATTAGTCAACTAATTAATCATGGCCGTAAAGATAAAACTACTAAATCTAAAGCTCCTGCTTTAGGTATGATGTATAACTCTTTACTAAAAAAAGAAAACTCAATTCCTAGTCCATTCAAACGTGGAGTATGTACTAGGGTTGCTACTATGACCCCTAAAAAACCTAACTCAGCTATTCGTAAATATGCCCGTGTTAGACTATCAAATGGACAAGAAGTTACTGCATATATTCCAGGTGAAGGACATAACCTTCAAGAACACTCTGTTGTTTTAATTCGTGGTGGAAAAGTAAAAGATTTACCCGGAGTTAGATATACCATCGTTCGTGGAACTCAAGATGCTGCTGGTGTTGAAAAAAGAAAACAAGGCCGTTCTGTATACGGAACCAAAAAGCCTAAGGCAAACTAATTGCTAATTAAATATTAAGGAGAAAAAATGTCAAGAAAAGCAAAAACCCCGGTAAGAGATGTCTTAGCCGACCCAATATTTAATTCAAAAATAATTACTAAATTAGTCAACACTATTATGTTAGATGGTAAAAAATCTATCGCTGAAAATATTTTGTATAGTGCTTTTGAAATTATTAAAAATAAAACTCAAAAAGAACCAATTGAAATTTTCAATTTAGCATTAGAAAATATTAGTCCACAATTAGAAGTTAGATCAAGAAGAGTTGGTGGAAGTAACTACCAAGTTCCAGTTGAAGTAAGTGGAAAAAGAAAACAAACACTAGCTTTAAGATGACTTATTCAATATGCAAGATTACGTAATGAAAAAACAATGGAAGAAAGATTAGCAAATGAAATAATTGACGCTTCTAATAAAGTTGGTGGTGCAATTAAGAAAAGAGAAGACACTCACAAAATGGCAGAATCTAATAAAGCATTTGCTCACTTTAGATGATAGAAGAATAGGGATAGAAAGATATTATGTCACGTGAATATAAAATAGAAGACTACCGTAATATTGGTATTATGGCACATATTGATGCCGGTAAAACTACTACTACTGAAAGAGTGCTTTATCATACAGGTAAAATTCATAAAATTGGTGAAACCCATGAAGGTGAAAGCCAAATGGATTGAATGATTCAAGAACAAGAAAGAGGAATCACTATAACTTCTGCTGCTACAACAGCTTATTGAAAAGGTAAAAGAATTAATATTATTGATACTCCAGGACACGTAGACTTTACCGTTGAAGTTGAACGTTCTTTAAGAGTTCTTGACGGTGCAGTTGCTGTTTTGGATGCTCAAAGTGGAGTTGAACCACAAACAGAAACTGTTTGAAGACAAGCAACTAACTATAATGTTCCTAGAATTGTTTATGTAAACAAAATGGATAAAGCTGGAGCAAACTTTAAAGCATCAATTGAATCACTTAGAAAATTATTAGGTGCAAATGCTCATGCAATTCAATTAAATATAGGTGAAGAAGCACAATTTTCAGGAATTATTGATCTTGTTGAAATGAAAGCTTATCAATTCGATGGTTCAGTTGAAGAAAACATGACTGAAATTGAAATTCCTAGTCACTTAAAAGAAGAAGCTTCATTATTAAGATCATCATTAGTTGAATCATTAGCAGATTATGATGAAAAAATTATGGAACTACTTTTAGAAGAAAAAGAAGTTTCAATTGAACAAATTAAAAATGCAATTAGAAAAGCAACTATTTCAGCAAATTATTTCCCAGTAGTTTGTGGAACAAGTTTTAAAAATAAAGGTGTTAAATTAATGTTGAACGCTGTAGTTAACTATCTACCTAGTCCAGTTGACATCCCTCCAATGAAAGCTTATCAAGGTGAAAAAGAAATTCACATTCCTGCAAGCGATGAAGAATTTTTCTCTTCATTAGCATTTAAAGTTATGAATGACCCATATGTTGGTAACTTAACTTTCTTTAGAGTTTATTCAGGTGTTTTAACAAAAGGTTCATATGTTATAAATTCAACTAAAGGTGAAAAAGAAAGAGTTGGTAGAATTCTTTTAATGCATGCTAATAGTCGAACTGATTTAGACGAAGTTAGAACAGGAGATATTGCTGCAGCTGTTGGTCTTAAATCAACAACAACTGGTGATACTCTAATTGATGAAAAACATAAAGATATTGTTTTAGAAAACATGAATTTCCCTGAACCAGTTATTTCTCAAGCACTTGAGCCAGCTTCAAAAGATGCCTCAGAAAAACTTTCTTTAGCATTACAAAGATTAGCAACAGAAGATCCTACATTTAAATATGGTACTGATGAAGAAACTGGTCAAACAATAATTTCAGGAATGGGAGAACTTCACTTGGATATTATTGTAGATAGACTAAAAAGAGAATTTAAAGTATTAGTAAATGTTGGAGCTCCTCAAGTTTCATATCGTGAAACTATTACTAAATCTGCTGAAGTTGAAGGAATGCATAAAAAACAATCTGGTGGTAAAGGACAATATGGCCATGTTTGAATTAAATATGAACCAAATCCTGATAAAGGTTTTGAATTTGTTGACAAAATTGTTGGTGGTAAAATTCCTAAAGAATATATTAAATCAATTGAAAAAGGATTGAGAGAAAAAATGGCAATTGGTATTTTAGCTGGATATCCAATGATTGATATAAAAGCAACATTATTTGATGGTTCTTACCATGAAGTCGATAGTTCTGAACTTGCTTATAAAATAGCTGCTTCTAAATCACTTACTAAAGGTCGTGAATTATTAGGAACAGTTTTATTAGAACCAATCATGGATGTAGCTGTAGTTGTTCCTGAAGAGTTTTTTGGTGATGTTATGGGTGATATTTCAAGACGTCGTGGACAAGTTAGAGATAATGAAACTAGAAATGATGGCGCTCATGTTATTAAAGCATATATTCCATTAAGTGAAATGTTTGGTTATGCTACTGAACTTAGATCAATGACAACTGGTCGTGGAACTTATCAAATGTGATTTGATCATTATGAAAAACTACCTCGTAATTTAGCAGATGAAATTATTAAAAAACGTGGTGGTAAATTAGCAAAAGATGAAGATTAATAATTTTCAGATTCTTTATCCAAGTTACAAGACTTGGATTTTTTATTAATTAAGTTTTTTAACTTAAATAAAACTATAATTTAATTAGCGAATAATTATTAAAATGAGAAAGAAATGATTGAAAATATAAATATAAAACCTGTAAAAAAATATAAAAATAGGCAATTGAATGGTGGTTATTAAATAATGTTTTCAAAAGAATTCAATGAATTAATGGATTTAGGAAAAAAGCGATACATAAAAAAACAATATGTATTAATTTTTGTATTAAAAATTCTTTTATTATTAGTTTTGACTTATGCTTGCCTTTGAGTTGTCTTAGCCATTCAAATAGGATTGGAAAGCAAAAAATATAAGGGTATATATCATGCTATTGTAGGTGTTTGTATAATAAGTTTTTTTGTTTTATATTTTTTCTATAAAAGCATATTAATATTAAGATTTAATTATCAATATAAAAGAAATATTTTTAAAGCCTTTTTTACTCTTAGAAAAATATTTATTCTAAATTTTAATTGAGCGGGTTTTAATAATATTTCTAATTATAAACTTAACATAATAAAACTTTTGGCCTCTCAAAATTTAGCACTTCAAGATAGTTTGTCTATTGTATTAAAACATAAATGATTTTATAGGGCAGTAAATGATTTGGAATTTATATCTATCGATAATTCAAATAACCCTATTTTATTTGATAATTTAGAAAAAACTAATAATATAGTAAAAGAATTAGCAAATGAATATTTTTATAAAATAGTAATTAATAATAACCAAAAAGTTAATATTTTAAGGCTTAAAGTTTATTTTAAAAACTTCTTTTACAAAAAGAAAGGAATTTTAATTCCTAAACATTCTTGTCAAATAGCCATGAAGATTGAACAAATATTAAAACTTTTGGTTAACTACGATATAAGTAATGAAAAAATTATAAATTCTGTTAATGACTTGGCATTTTTAATTTCATATAGAAAATCAAGTTTTAAAAAAATAAAGGAAGCATTTATTTTAAATTCTATTTCTGATTATTTTGTTAATTATTTCTTGAATGATAAAAATTATGATTTCAAAAATATTGAATATATGAATAAATTAAATTTATTTTTAACTAATGATTTGAAAGTACTTTTTGAAAATAATAATTTTAAAAAAATGCATATCTTAATTAAAACATTAATTTCTAGAATAATAGAAGATCAAACTATAAAAGAATTTAATTACAAAATAAATTATTTGCTAAAAAATAGAGAAATGTTACATTATGAATATTTAAATTTTTCTAAAGCAAGTAATAAAGAATTACCAAAATTAAAGTTACAATTTCCTAATGCAAAAGAGCGAAGTAAGTTTATTGAAGAAAAATGTTTTATTTTTAAAAATAAAAAATTATTTGCTAAATTGCCCAATTTTTTAGAAAACGATAAAAATTATTTAGATGTTAGACTTTTTCTATTAAGTAAATTAGATCAAATGTAGCAATTCAATTAAAATAAGAATTTATCTAAATCAAGTTCTTAAACTTGGTTTTTTATTTAAGAAACAAAAATTATCTTTATTTAAGCAAAAAATGATATTGCTTTATTTATTAAAGGAATATAATTTTAAATGTGTAAAACTTTTATTATAGATTAAAAGAAAGCTAAAACACAATTTTTTTATCACAAATTTAGTGATTTTAACTTTCTTAAAAAAGTAAATTAATACACAGATAAAAACAAAATAAAAAATGAGAGGAAAAGAAAAAAGCATATGCCTAAATTTAAGAATAAATTATTTTTCTTAAGTGGATTATTGCCTTTGACAATAACACCTTTAGCAGCAAGTTGTGTAAAAGTAACTCCTGAACAACAAGAAAAAGTTGCTAAAGAAATTCTAGAATTAAAAGCAGAAAAAGAAAAAAGAATGAAAGATGAAGGGCTTGAAGATTTAAAAGCTCCTACCAAAGAACAATCAGAAAAAATTGTAAAAATTTTAGATGAATTTATTGCAAAAGCAGATAAAGTTGATAAAACTGCATTGACAGCTGATACCTTGGCATGATTAAAGGGTATTAGATATAATTGAGAAATTGAAAAAGGTAACCATGAAAAAGGATTGCGTTACTTATTAGGATCATTTAATTGAGGTCCTGGTGGAACCTATGTTGCTAATGCATTTTATGGAAACATTAGACTTGAAAAAAGTGAAACAGAAGTTGCTAAGAATTGATTACAAACTTTAAAAGAAGCAGTTGACTTAAAATTAGTTCCTTCAAAAATTTTCATTAAAAATAATATTAATAATGTGTTATCAAAATTATTCTCAAAAGAACTATTAGAATTTGCAAAAGGTACAGAAACAGAAAAATCTGTTGTAGATATTATTAAAGCAAATAAAGATTTACCTAAAGAAATTATTGAATTTTATGAATATTATGCAACTACATACTATAAAGCTTCTGCTTACGGTGAAGGTGAAAATATTGATGAACTAAAAGTTTACAAGAGTAATAAATATCAAGAAAAAGAAAACACCATGGCAGTTTTGAATGGTGGTTCATATACAAATATTTATGGACTAGGATTAACTGATAAAGATTTAAATCAAAAAAATGCTGGTATTGGTTATATGCCTGGAACTCCTGGAAAATTAACAGGTGAAGATGTATATAAACAAATTCTTAAAATGAATACTACTTCAAATTTAACTCCAAAACAAGTATTTGATAAAGGATATGTATCATCTAAATCAGCTGCTGGAAATATGGAAAATGTTGCTAGAGAAGTAGCAAAATTAATTACTGGTTCAGAAAAAGGTGAATGAAAAACCAAATTTAATTACGATGATGATGGAGTTGGTCCAAATCCTGATAAAGAAATAGAAGAAACTATTAGAAAAGCAGATGGAACTATTGATTTAGCTGCATTTAATAAATGATTAAATGCTGAAGATTTCTTCTTTGGAAGAGAAGAAAAATCTTATTATACTGATGAAATTAAAAAATCATTAAGGGAAGATTCTAACTTAGAATTTGCTCGTAAAGAATTAACAAAATTCAATTATGACTTTTTAAAAAGTGATTTAGAAAAAGATAAAAAATATGGAAGCATAACTAATGAACAATTCTATTATGGTGCATTAGAAGCATTTAAGGGATATGCTCAATTTAAAGCAACTACTCAAAAATATGGCGCAGGATTCTTTGGTAAAGATGTACCTGATTATGATATCCAAACTTACAAATATGAAGATAGAGAATCTGAAGGTGTAGGCGCATATAGTTCTGAAGTTAAGAAATTTATGTTTAATGCTGACCCATACTATGGATTACCAAAATGATCAGTAACTTCATTTGCTAACCATGAAAGTATGATGGGACACCACAACCAAATAATGTATGCAGATAGACATTTAGCTAAAGTAGGTAAATATCAACTACCTAATAATACTTTTGACTATACTTCATATGCAGAAGGTTGAGCATTATTTATGGAATGATTCGGTATTGAAGCAGGATTTTATGGCACACCAGACTATACAAATAGTGATTACTATGCAATGCCAAGAGACTTTAGTTTATCTAAAGGTATAACTAGCTTCTTTACTACCACTGATAAAACTAAAATTACAGATGAACAAGTTAAACAAATAAAAGAACTTCATGGTGGTGTTTATTGAAATAAAGTTGCATCAGCAAGAACTTACACAGATGATAAACAACATGCAATCGATGCAGTTAAACTTGCAAACATGCTTCAATATTATGGTGCATTAAATGAAGCTCAATTACGTAATATGCGTTTAGCAGTTGATACTGCATATCATGGAAAAATTTCTACTACTGAAAAAGACTTCAATGGTGGAGCTTCAATTATGGAAGCAAGAAACTGAATGAAAGCAAATTCAGCTTTAGGAATTGGTGACATTACTTCTGAATCAAAACGTTACTTTAATGCTGTAGGACAAGCAACTTCATATAACTCAGGTAAAGAAGTTATGTTAGACCTATACAAAAGAGTTCAAAAGAAATTAGGCTTATCAAGAGAACAATTTGTAAATGCTAAAAATAAAGAATTTGGTGAACATGGTGAAATCAAGAAATTCTTTGATTGATTATTAAGAAACGGTGCTTTACCAATGCAAGCTTTAATAGAAGCTATTACAAAAGTTTATAACTTGTAATTTTTAATAAAATAAAAATAAAAACATCACTTTAAAATAATTGTGATGTTTTTAATTTTGCCTTATTGTAAGCAAGAAAACTTTAAATTAATCTTTCTAACACATTATAATTTAAGTGTGTAAAACTTTTATTTAAACATATTCTAACTTTAAGATTAGGCATTTTTATTTAAAAGTTGTAAGTTAATACACAAAAAACAAAAAGAGAGGAAATATATGTCCAAAAATAAGAATAAACTACTTTTTTTAAGTGGTTTATTACCTTTAACAATGGTGCCTTTGATGGCTATTAGTTGTGGTGATAAAAATAAACCTAATAACCCAACTCCTGATCCTAAAAAACCAGAGGAACCAAAAAAACCTGATCTTGAAACTCAAAAGAAGGTTGCCAAAGAAATTTTAGATTTAAAAGCAGAAAAAGAAAAGAAATTAAAAGAAGCAGGACTTGATGGATTGCAAGCCCCTACTAAAGAACAATCAGAAAAAATTGTTGAAATTTTAAATGAATTTATTGCAAAAGCAGATAAAGTTGATCAATCTGGCTTAACTCCAGATAGTTTAGCATGATTAAAAGGAATAAAATATAACTGAGAAATTGAAAAAGGTAATCATGAAAAAGGGTTACGATACTTATTAGGAACATTTAGTTCTGGTCCTGGTAGAACTTATGTTGCTAATTCATTTTATAGACGTACTCTTACAACTAGAAATGTTAGTGTTGCTAAAAATTGATTACAAACTTTAAAAGAAGCAATTGATTTAAAATTAGTTCCTTCAAAAATTTTTATTAAAAACAATATTAATGCTATTTTGGGAAGTTTATTTTCAAAAGAATTATTAGAATTCGTTAATAGTGGGGAAAATGAAAAAACTGTAGAAAGCATTATTGAATCTAATACAACATTACCTAAAGAAGTTAAAGATTTTTATAAATTTTATGTAACAGAATATTATAAAGCTTCTGAATATGGTAAGGGTGAAGATATTCAAGAATTAAAGGTTTATAAAAACAATGACACTATAAAAGAACAAGAAAATTCAATTACCATTTTAGGAAAAGACAACAAACCTGTACAAGTTTACGGTTTAGGTTTGACTAAAAAAGATTTAGAACAAGAAAATGCTGGACTTGGTTATATGCCTGGAAAGCCAGGAGGTTTAACTGGTAAAGACGTTTATGAACAAGTTCTTAAAATGAATACCACTTCTAATTTAACTCCAAAACAAGTATTTGATAAAGGTTATGATTCAACAACTTCATCAGCAAAAAACATGGAAAATGTTGCTAAAGAAGTAGCAAAATTAATTACTGGTTCAGAAACTAGTGAATGAAAAGCTAAATTTAAATACGATGAAGATGGAGTTGGATCTAAAGAAGCTGCTGAAACAGAATTAACTATTAGAAAAGCAGATGGAACTATTGATTTAGCTGCATTTAATAAATGATTAAATGCTGAAGATTTCTTCTTTGGAAGAGAAGAAAAATCTTATTATACTGATGAAATTAAAAAATCATTAAGGGAAGATTCTAACTTAGAATTTGCTCGTAAAGAATTAACAAAATTCAATTATGACTTTTTAAAAAGTGATTTAGAAAAAGATAAAAAATATGGAAGCATAACTAATGAACAGTTTTATTATGGTGCATTAGAAGCATTTAAGGGATATGCTCAATTTAAAGCAACTACTCAAAAATACGGCGCAGGATTTTTTGGTAAAAATGTACCAGATTACGATATTCAAACATATGACTACGAAAGTAGAGAATATGAAGGTGTAGGTGCATATAGCTCAAGTGTTAAGAAATTTATGTTTAATGCCGATCCATACTATGGATTACCAAAATGATCAGTAACTTCATTTGCTAACCATGAAAGTATGATGGGACACCATAATCAAATAATGTATGCAAATAACCATTTAGCAAAAATTGGTGATTATCAATTACCTAATAATACTTTTAGTTATACTTCATATGTTGAAGGATGAGCGCTATTTATGGAATGATTTGGTATTGAATCAGGATTTTATGGCACACCAGATTATACAAATAGTGATTATTATGCAATGCCAAAAGACTTTAGTTTATCTAAAGGTATAACTAGCTTCTTTACTACCACTGATAAAACTAAAATTACAGATGAACAAGTTAAACAAATAAAAGAACTTCATGGTGGAGTTTATTGAAATAAAGTAAATTCTTTAAGTAAATATAGTGATGACAAGGATCGTGCATTAGCTGCAGTTAAACTTGCAAATATGCTTCAATATTATGGAGCATTAAATGAAGCTCAATTACGTAATATGCGTTTAGCAGTTGATACAGCATACCACGGTGGAATAACTACTGGTAAAGGATTAGAAGGTGGAGCTTCAATTATGAAAGCAAGAGAATGAATGAAAGCAAACTCAGCTTTAGGAATTGGCGATATTACTTCTGAATCAAAACGTTACTTTAACCTTGTTGGTCAAGCAACTTCATATAACTCAGGTAAAGAAGTTATGTTAGACTTATACAAAAAAGTTCAAAATAAATTGAGAATGACAAGAGAACAATTTATAAACGCTAAAAATGATGAATTTAAAGAACATGGTGAAATCAAGAAATTCTTTGATTGATTATTAAGAAATGGTGCTTTACCAATGCAAGCATTAATAGAAACAATTACAAAAGTTTATGATTTAAAATAATTTTTTGCAAAAATGAAAAATACTAAAAACCGATTTGCTTCGGTTTTTTAATTTCTTAAAAATCAAATTTTAATTTCAAAATGAAAAGTATTTAAAATTCAAATATTTAAATCCAATTTTTAAATAAAATGATAAATTTCATTAATTTTTTAACAAATAAAATCCTTAATTTAAACTGTTATTTTGTTATAATCATTTTAGAAATAAAAAGAGAAAGAAGGATTTTTACTTATGGGGACAGTTGATACTTCTCATAAACCAGATATAAAATTACATGGAAGTACTTTTTCAGAAGAAATAAAGTTTTATTTAAAAAATTATGAAATGACTCAAAAAGAATTAGCTATGCGTTTAGGATTAAGTACCAAACACATTAATTCAATTTTAAATAATGATATTGTTGATGTTAGTGTTTCAGTATTGGAAGGATTAGAATATGCTTTTCGTCTTGATACTGGTATTTTAACGACAGTTTATAATATTTATTCAAATATGAAACTTGCTAAGATGAGTAATAATATTGAAGACCAACTAAAAAATTTTGGTTTAAATTTTATTATTGAGCATCCTGAATTGTCATCACCATTTGATATTTGCATAAATGAAGACATGCCAGTTCATATGAAGTTAATGTTGCTTAAAAAATTTTATGGCGTTACAAGTTTAAGTGATTATAATGAATACTTAAAAGAACATGTTTTAGCAGAAAATACTAAATTTGAAAATAAGGCTAATTCATATATTTGAATTAGATTTTGTGAACTTTCAGTAGAATATGACAAATTTCAAAAATATGGCATTGGAGTATTTAGAAAAGGACTTTTTAATGCTGTTATTAAAAGAGTTTTAAATATTATGAGTAATTCTAATTTGGATTTTAATAGCAAAGTTAAAGAATTAAAAAACTACTTACTTTCAAAAGGGATAATTTTAGTAACTAAACCATTTATTCATAATAGTAATATTAGAGGAATAACTCTTAAAAAAGGTGGAAAACGTTATATTTTCTTATCTGATATGTATCATACAGAAAGTTACATTTTTTTCGCTTTACTTCATGAATTAGTTCATTGTTATTATTCAGAATATACTGAAGACCAAATTGATGAAAGAGTAATTAAGGAATATAAAACTTGAGAAGTTTCTAATAACACTAATTATAAAAATATATATGATGCAATTCATTCATATGAACAATGTAGAACAATGAAACAAAAAGACCCCAAAACCGATGTCAGTTATATATGAGATTTATTGCAAGATAAATATCCTTTTGTAGGCTTTGAAATGATTGATTCAGATGAGGAAGTAATTAATGTTTAAGGCACCAAGTCGAAAATATTACAATACTAAACACTATAATCTTGATTTTGAAAGCAAGACTTTTTCGTTGACTAAAGAATACCATAAAAAATTATTGCTTAATAAACCAGGAACTTTTAATGGCTTTAGAAAAATGACAGGAACAGCATTAGGTGATATTTTAGAAGTAGACAACTTTAAAAGTCAATTTGCTGCTTTCGCCCGTTTGTGTAATTTATCTATGCCTGTTTTGGATCCAAAATATGTTAATGCTGGGGTGATTTTAGAACCTAAAATTTTAGAACTTGTTGAAAAAAGCATTAAAGAAAAATTAAATCGTTATCCTGCCAATGAATATAATTATGATTATTTTAAAGATAATGATTTTTTTGGTGGTCTTCCCGATGGTTTTGCTCCTAAGAAAAAAATAATTATTGAAATCAAAACTACAAACATAAAAAATTATGATTTTTGAATAAAAAATACTCCTCCAGTTGGTTATATTAAACAAGCTCAACTATATGCATATCTAATGGGAGTATCACAATTTTCAATAGTTGCTATTTTTCTAGAAAACGATGACTATAACAATCCTGAATTAGTTGATATTAATAAAAGAAAAATTAAAAATTTTAATTTTACAGTAAATTTACCACAAGTAAAAGATGATATTGATTTTTGTATGAAATGATTTAATGAATATACTAAAACAGGTATTAGCCCTAAATGAAAAAATTCTGTTGATGAAGATTTAATTCAATACTTAGATTGCAAGTCAGAAAATGAATGAGACATTTTATATAATAAATGAATTGAATTAGGAAAGGTTCCAAAGCCAAATGAGTAAACCTAAATATTTTAGATATAAACATTTTTTAAATATTAATAATTATCCAAAATACTTTGTTTTTAATGACGAAATTAATATAAATGAAATTGAAAATGAAGAAGAAAAATTTGATGAACTAAATTTTGAATATGAAAAAAACATTGATTTTTTAAATGAAAATTTCTTTAATAAATATTTAAGTGAAAAAGAAAAAGAAATGATTGCTGAAAAATCTTATAGTGATAAGATCGATTTTTTCAAGGCAAAATTGCAAAAAGATCCTATTTTAATGAACAAAATTAAAAATGAAGATTTGTTTGAAATTTTTAAAAATGTTACAAATGATTTTAAAAAAATGGAGATCATTCTTAGCGGAGTTCAAATAGTTGAAGAAAAAGCAATTGATAAAACAATTGAAGAATTTAAAAAAAATTTTCCAAATGAAAAATATAAAATATTTTCTAAAAAAAATAGCACCGAAAATTTAATAAGAGAAACAAAAGAAGCAATTCTATCCAAAAAATATGGATTATTAATAAATCCTGTTTTTGAATATCGTAATATAATTGCTTCGCCACTTTATTTTAATTTAATAACAAAAACCATTTCATCCTTAAATTATTCTTTTAAGTCTTCTTTAAAAAATATTATGCGGGCATATTTTGATACAAACATTATAGAAAAATCAGGTCATTTAATTAATGACTATGTTTTAACTTTACCTTCATATAATAAAAACAAAGACATAAAAAAACATGTTATAGATTTCTATTTTTCGCGTTATTCTAACATTGTAAAAGATATTGAAATTGATTATGATAAATTTACCACTAATGAAATTCAACTAATTGCAACAGGACAAAGAGAAAAAATTAAAAAACATAAATTTATTCCAATTATTGAACATATAAGAAATAATTTAACCACTATTGAAAAAAAATACCTACGCTATACAATTGGAAGTTTTATTAATATTATTAATGATTGTGAAAATGATATTGATTTTCAAAAATTAACTGAAATTACATTAAAAGATTTTGAAAATGGATATGTTTTAAATAAAAATGTTAAGAATATAACAAAACGAATTTTTCCCGATTGAGAAAATGCAGCAAAAAAATTAATTGTTGCTAGATTTGATGCCAATTCTAAGAAATCATCAGAAAATAACAAAGCTTTAAATTTTTATTATAAGGATTTAATTTATATAAATAAAGCAAAATGAAATAATGATATAGAAGTTTTTTTAGAAAATAAAAGACAACATTTCGTTTGATTTGATTTTGAAGGATTTACTTTACCAATTCCACCTTTAGACTATACAAGATCATGAACACAACTTGTTTCACAACTTTCTATTATTAAAACCAAAAATAATAAAGAATATGAGAGCAATGATTTTGTATATGATCCTTTATATTATTCTTATAAAGACTTAATTAAAATTATTAATGATATTTATACTGAAAATGTTGATGCTTACATAGTTTTTAATAAAGCATATGAAGAAACTAGAATAAAAGAAATAGTAGAAAAACTTTGATTATTTCATGAAGATGGTGTAATTAGCGAAGAAGAAGTAAAAATATGTGAAGAAAAAGCTAATGAAATTATTAGTAAAATTTTAGATTTAGCCAACTTTTTTGTTAATAGAAAACCTTTAGATTTTACTAACGCTTTTTTAAATATTAGTAATCTTTTAGGTAAATATTCTATTAAAATAATAGAAAAATATGCAACAAAAAATTATCCTAATTTAGAACATATGATTATTCCTTATCAAGATTTAGAAGTTAAAAATGGATCAATGGCTTTAGAAATTGCCACCACAAGAGCTTTAGGAATTATTAAAGATGAAGAATGAAATCAAAAAACAGAGGAATTAAAGAAATATTGTCATAATGATGTTATGGCAATGATTATGGCAGGTGATTTAATAAAAGTTTTATATAACAACATTGAAAAATTTAATAAAGAATGTGAAGAAGTAGAGATTTTCTAACTTTCTTTTATAAAAAAATAGGAAATATTTGGGAAATGCCCAAATATTTTTTGTGCTTTAATAATTAATATGAAGACCACAAACAATAGAGGAATGTTATTAGAATCTTTAATTAATCAAACTAATATTTTTTATTTAAAAAATAAAATATGTTTAGTTCATAAAAAATACTTAGATATCAAATTTGCTAATATTTCAAAAACTGAGAATAATCTTAAGTTAGAAAAAGCAAAAATAATATCAAAAAGTACCGTCGATTATTATGGAATTTACCAAGGGAAATTTTTAGCATTTGAGGCAAAAAGTACTGAATCTAAAACATTTTCATTAAGAAATATAAAAAGCCACCAAATAGAATATTTAGATTTAATTTCTTTATTTTCAGGAATTGCATTTTGAATAATATATTTTAAAATTCAAAATAAATTTTTACTTATAAAACATGATAAATTTAAAAAAATTTCTGAAAATAAAAAATCCCTTTCATTTGAAGAAATCAAAGAAAATGGTAAATTTATTGATCTTCAATTTCCAGGGATTTTAGATTATATTTCTCAATTATAAATTATAAAAATTAAAATCTATTGACTTGCGCTTTGAAAACATCTGAAAATTTAAATTTAGGTACAGATTTAGCTGGAACAGTAATTTTTTCTTTTGTGAAGTAATTAATTCGGCTAATTTCTGGCTTTTCTATCACTGTGAATGTTCCAAAACCAGAAATTGAAACAGTTCTTTTTTCAGCCAATTCTTCAACAATTAATCTTTGAATTTCATCAAAAATTACTTCGATAAGAACTTGGGGATGGCCTGTGCTTTGACTTGCAGCAACAATTAATTCTTTTTTATTCATAATAATCCTCCTATTTATTTAGATTTTACATAATTTTAATGTTTTGGTATTGCTTTTATTCATTTTTTAATTTTCGACTTAATAAATCGTTTATTGTATCATATACATCTCGTTGATTATAAATGATTTGATACAAGGCTTCAATTATAGGCAAATCTAAGATTTTTTTTACAATAATATTTTCATAAATTATTTTTATTGATTGCAAGCCTTCAACAGTAATATTAGTATCGATAGTTTTATTTTTAAAAAAGTTCTTTCCGTAAGTATAATTTCTTGAATTTTCTGAAAGACTAGTTAAAATTAAATCTCCTACTCCTGTAAGACCAAATAATGTTTTTAATTTTCCACCAACATATTTACAATAAGCTATCATTTCTTGAAGTCCCCTTGTAATTAATGCGGCTTGAGTATTAATTTTATAACCTAATCCTTCTAACATACCATTAGCAATTGCCAACATGTTTTTAAAAATAGCTCCTGTTTCAGCCCCTTTAATATCATTTTGTCCATAAACTCTAAAATATTTATTAGAAAAGAGTTTTTGAACCAATTTAACATTATTTTTATTATTATCTACTGCTGAAACTAAGGTGATAGTTCTCTTTACGATTTCTGTTGCATAAGATGGTCCTATTAAAGAAACTATACCTTTTATATGTTTTTTTTGTTCGCTATATTTTGCTAGTCCTTCATGCATAGAAAATGTGGTGTTTGGTCAAAAACCCTTGCTTACATTAATGATGATTGCATCTGTGTTTAAATTAGCAATAACATCTTTATAAACATTTGGCATGAATTTAGTTGGAACTGCTAATAAAACGTAATTAGCATTATCTAATGCTTCTATTAAATTTAAAGTGGTATTAAAATGTGGTAAGTAGGTTTCTTCATCAAAATATTTAGTATTTTTTCCTACTTTAAGTTGATTAATTTCCTCTTTATCAATTCCATAAATAATAACATCATGTTTATTTTCTGCTAGGATCATAGCACAAGCTGTACCCATTGCTCCACTGCCAATAACTGCGATTTTATTTTTAACCATATTATTATTTATCTCCATTTTTATTTTTTAAAATGATTTCAATAGGAGTTCCAGAAAAGTCATAATTTGTTCTTATTTGATTTTCTATATATCTAAGATAAGTAAAATGAGCTAATTTTATATTATTAACAAAAAGAATAAAAGTAGGAATTTTCCCCTCAATTTGTCTTGCAAAAGTTATTGATAAACGTTTTCCATTAATAGAACTTGCTGGTCTTATTAATTGTGCTCTCATCATTAAATCATTTAATTGATTGGTACTAATTTTGCGAGATATATTATTTTTTACTTTAATAATTTCATCAGCTAACTTATTAATTCTAATTTTTTCTTTAGCTGAGATAAAAACAATTGGGGCTCAATCAACAAATTTTAATTTTTTGGTTAATTCTTTTTTAAATTTATCCATTGTTGAAGTTTCTTTTTCTATTAAATCTCATTTGTTAACTACAACAATCAAAGGTTTTTTAAGTTCCCATGCTATTCCTATTATACTTTGATGGAAATGACTAACTTCATCAGTTGCGTCTAATAATAATAAACAAAGATTTGCTTCTTCAATTGTATCATTTGCTCTCATTAAAGCATAATGTTCTACACTTTCTACTAGCTTACTTTTTCTTTTAATCCCTGCTGTATCAATAATTTCAAATTCTTCATTATTGATTTTTATAATTGATGATACTGAGTCTCTAGTAGTTCCAGCTACATTACTTACAATTGATCTATCTTCATTAGCTAAAGTATTTAAAAGTGTACTTTTTCCTACATTGGTTTTTCCTAATAAAGCTAATTTAAAATATGTCTCATTTTTACTTAAATTAAAATCTAGTTGATTGATAACTTCATCTAACATATCTCCTAATCCATCACCATGAATAGCACTAATCATAAAAACTTTTTCAAATCCTAATGAATAAATTTGAAAATCAAATTGTTGAGAATTGTTATCTAATTTATTCACTCCAACTATTACTTTTTTATTTGTTTTTCTTAATAGACTAGCAACATAGTAATCTTCTGAAGTAATGTTTTCTTTTCCGTCTAATAAAAAAATAATTACATTAGCTTCTTCAATAGCAATTTGAGCTTGAATTTTTATTTGTTCTTTAAAATCATCATTTTCAATAGTGATGCCACCAGTGTCAATAACTTTAAATTCATGACCACTTCAACTTGCAATCTCGTAAATTCGATCGCGAGTAACTCCGGGAGTGTCATATACTATCGATTTTCTTTTATTAATCAATTTATTGAAAAGTGTACTTTTTCCTACATTAGGTTTACCTATAATTGCTACTACATTTTTCATTATTCAAGTTCCTTTAAAATAATTTTATACATTGCTTCAAAGTTTTCTTGAACGGTCATATTACTAGTATCAATCATAACTGAGCCTTCGCTTACTTTTAAAGGATCAACTGCTCTATTCATATCTTCATAGTCACGAATTTTTATTGACTTTAAAACTTCTTCGTAGTTTGACTCAATACCCATTTCTTTATCTTGATTTACTCTTCTTTTTGCTCTAACTTCAGGATTTGCATACAAAAAAAATTTCACATCTGCTTCTGGCAAAATGCGGTAAGTTGCATCTCTTCCATCAATAATTACGCCACGGAATTTTTTAGCATATTCTTGAATAAATTTATTAATTTTTTGTCTAATTAAAGGAAATTTAGCGATTATTGAAGCTGAACGTGATATTTTATCTTCTCTTATTTTTTTTGTAATATCCTCATTTTTAAATAAAATTGAATCATCATCCAGGATTTTAATATCTTCAAATTTTCAAGCTTCATTTATTAATGCTTCATTTGTTAAATCTATATTATTTTTTAAAGCATTATAAGCAATGATTCGATAAAAATTACCACTACTTAAAAATTTGTAATTAAATTTTTTGGCAATCATATTTGCCATTACAGTTTTACCAACTCCACTAGGACCATCAATAGCGATATTTACACGTTTCTCTTTCATCTAATTTTCCTTTATATCTTTTTCTAATAATTGTATATATTTTTCTAAGTCTTTATCAAAATTAAATAACTCAATTTCATCTTCTTCTTTTATAAAAAGAATTTTTTCCATTTCCTTAATTAATGGTGCAATTTGACTTTGATTAATGTTATTTTTTTGTTTTTTATTATTTTTTTTAGATCTTATTTCAAAATTTTTAGTTACTTCAAAATTTAAATCAGATGATGAATCAATTCCTAAGTTAAAAAAATTATTAATATTGTCAATCATTTTTAAATATTTATTAATTTTTTTTACGTGCATTTTTAATTCTTTTTGATTATTTTTATCCATAAGAACACAATTAAAAACCATTCTTAAACATCAAGAATGGTTAATATTTTCCTTTCGCCATTTGATTTTAATTTAGGATTTTTTTTGTTTACATAATGATAATCAAATAAAAGTTCATTTAACCCCTTTGCAGGATTTCATTTTACATATTGATAGTTTTCATCATGATCATAACCATAGAATGGTACTAAATCTCATTCTTCTTTATTATATATAGTTGGTCTAACATTACTTTCATCAACAATTTTTTTAAATCAAGCAAATGCCTTTTCTTTAAATTCTTTAGAAGTAAATCATCCCTCAAATGGTTTAGTTTTTAGAAGAGTTTTAATTTCTTCTAAATATTTATTTACATTATTTTGAAAATTAATATTATTGTCAAAATCTTCAGTAACTGTATTAATATCAATTGTTTGAGTTTTTTTAAAATAATATTTGGATTTTTCAGTACCTTTTATTTTTTTACTTTCAAATTTACCATTAGTTGTTTCATAATTCAAAGTTACACTATAAGTAATTTCTAATTGATTATTATTATTTCCTAATTTTAAATCAAGGTATTTTAAAACCAAGTTTTTTTGTTGCTCAAAAGTTAAATTATTTTTAAAATAAATTGCCATATATTTAGCAAGATCAAAAGCTTCTGGTTTTGAAGTTTTATCACTGCTTGAGTTTTTATTATTTTTCTCTCATTGTTTTATTTTTTCATCAGCTTCATTTTTAGCTTTTAAATAGTTTTCATAAATGGTTTTAGCATTTTGAGTAATATTATGAGAGGCAGTTAAGTTTATTGCACTACATTCTTCTAAAAATTTTTCTGGTGATAAATAGTCTTTTTCTTTTGGTTTTGTATTTTTTAATTCAAAATAAATAGCACCACCAACTGCACTAGCAATGGCAACGGGAATAATTGTTCAAAAAACAATAGAACTTATTTTTTTTATTTTTTTCGGTTTTTTTTGCTTTTCCATGATTCTTATATTTTATCTTATTTTTGTTTATGAATATTTTATAGTATCAAATTGATTTTAATTGTCTCTTTTTTCAACTAGCAAAAATAGTTTTTCTAATTCTTCATTAGTAATATGACGATATTCACCAATTTTTAAATTTTTATCCGTTAAAATTCCAAATGTTTTTCTGTGTAATTCTTTAACATAATTATTAACTAATAAAAATAAATTTTTAATATGATGATTTCTTCCTTCACTTAAAGTTATTTTATATTCTAATGGATTTAATTTAATTACATTTTGAATTGATTTTTTGCCATTTAAAATCACATTTTGACTATTTAAATATTTAAGTTCATCATTAGTTAATTCTTTTTCTAATTTAGCAATATAAGTTCTTAAAATTTGTGACGAAGGATGTGCCATTTTGTTAGCAAATTCACCATCATTAGTAATAATAATGATTCCTGTAGTATTAAAATCCAATCTCCCAATAGAATAAGCATATTTTTTTAAATTAATATATTCATAAATTGTTTTTCGTCCTTGAGGATCTTTTAAAGTACAAATTGTATTTCTTGGTTTATTAAAAACTAAATAAATTTTTTGAATTTTTTGATTAATTATTTTTCCATCAACTTTAATAATGTCATCATTAGAAATACGATCACCTATATTTGCGATTTTTTCATTTATTATTACTTTTTTATTATTAATTAATTTCTCAGCTTCTCTTCTTGAACAATATCCCAATTCGCTCATTACTTTTTGAATTTTTTTTGTTTCTTTTTCTATCATATTTTCCTATTCTGAAACTAATAATGTTTCTATTTATTATATAAATAAGCACAATTATTTTCCTAAAAATTAAAAAAATATAACCATTCATATTTTAATAAAAACAATAAATAGGAGAGAATATGATAGAAAAAACAATGCACGAAAAGAGAAGAATGATTAAAGATTATTGTTCATATGCGAAAATCGAACAATGCTTAAATAAATTTCATTGGAGACGAAATGCAAAAAGTAAACTTGAAGCATTTATTGAATCTTTAGATAAAGATGATAAATTAATATTTATAGAGAATTTTATGGTAAAAAATAATGATCCACTTTGATATTTAGAACATTGATGTAAGGGCACTTATTATAAGAAATTAAATTATGTATCTAATTTATTTATGAGGTTTATTAATGCTAATTCCAAATAATATTCAAGAACATAATTTTGTTAATATTTATAAAAATGAGATTAAAGAAGAAATAGTCTTCAATGCAAAGAAAATAATTTTTAAAAGTGATTATATTAATTCTAATGAAAATTTTAAATTAAGTATTAGAAGAGTAATTGAAACTGATGAAATAATTTTGCAATTTATATTTAATAATTCTAATTCTAAATTATATAAACCAGAAATTTTAGTAAACATTAATAATAATCCAATTACTTTCTACAAAGTTAGTAACAATCAATCAAATGGTAAATATATTTATCAATCAATTTTGGCAAAAGAAAAAGGTTGATCAACTTTTAAATTTAGTAATTTGAAAAGCATTAATATTGAAATATTTAATCATCATGGATGAAAGAATAAAGAAATTGAAAAGCTTTATGAAATAAGTTACTACATTTCTAAAAAAGATCTTAATTCAAGTATAAATTTAGATAACGGTATTGGAAATATAAAGTTGCTAACAAAATTAAATATTGGTTTTTATAATGTTGAAAATTTAGATGATAGTTTAATTGAAAATAGTGATATTCAGTATCTAAATTTTTCCTTGAAACCAATTAAATTAAAACAAGGAATTTTTATTAAAAAAATATATGACATAAAAATTAGTAAACAATGGGAAAAATCTAAAGCAATAGAAGAAATTAATCACTCTGATTTAAATGGTTTAAAAATATCAAACTTAACAAAAAATGAAAATATTATTGGAGATCTAATATTTGATAATGGAAAGACTCAAATATCAGAAATTAATATAATTTCATCTTCATATTATGATTACAAAACTAAAAAAACTATTATTACTAATGAAAATTTAAATGCAAAAAAGGGGTTAATAATTCCCTTGAATTTTGAAGGAAATTTTACTCATAAACTTTCTTTAGATTTTGGTTTAAATTTAAAAAATATTTTAGTAATTTATAATCAAATGTTTAATAATCCTTTTTTCTCGTTTAGAAACGGTTTAATAAAATTAAATTTAGTTAAAAATAATGATAAAAATTTTTTTAGTTCATGACACACAATCAAATATGAAAACATAAAAAATATTGTTAAAGAAAATCTTAAATTAGATGAAATAGCAAAGGAAGGAGAAAAGTAAATATGACAAAAAAGGACAAAATAATTTTAATATCATCACTATTATCAGGTGCTTTATTAAGTGTGGGAATAGTAACTACTATTGCTGTAATTAAAAATAAAAAACAAACACCTATTCCTAATATTGGTTCAAAAGAAGGAAATGGACAAGTTAAAAAAGATGACAATAAGAAAAATGATAAATTAGAAGACTCTAATAAAATTTATGATGATGAAAAAGAATTGGTAAATAGTGACGAAATTTTTCCTGATATATCAGCAAAAGATTATTATGATAAATTAAATTTTAAAGATGGACAAGCTTGAATAGATAATGATATGATCGCATTTATCATAAGCGATATTATTAAAAGAATGACAATTACTGATGGGAAAATAAAATATAACTATCGAATAATATCTAATCAAAATGTTGAAATTAGTTTTATTTGATTTAATGATAAAAAGAAGGCATATAGAACATACAAAATTTCAACAAATATTGTATAATGAGTCCATGGATTCTAAAACAATAGTCATAAATGAAATTAAAAAATTAACAAAAAATACATTTGATGTTACCTCAAATATAAAAGATTTAAAGATTGATAGTTTGGATTTAGTTTTATTTATAACCGATATTGAAGAAAAATATCACATTACAATTAGTGATGAAGAGTTGTTATCTTTAAAAACCATCCAAAATATTATTGATTTATTTGATAAAAAATTAAATAAATAAATTTTATTATAAAATATAAAGGCAATATTGCCTATTTATAGGGGTATAGTTCAATGGTAGAACAACGGGCTTCAACCCCGTGTGTTGTGAGTTCGAGTCTTGCTACCCCTGCCATATCACCATTGTGTAGTTAAGTGAGTTTGAAACTCACTTTTTTAAATTAAAAAAATAAAAAACATGCAAAAGCACGTTTGATGAATTAAATCAAATGGTGCCGACTATTGGATTTGAACCAACGACCCCTTCCTTACCATGGAAGTGCTCTGCCCCTGAGCTAAGTCGGCAATTAGCATTACTTATTATATATTAAAAAATATCATTTTGCATTTGTTATAATTTTTTTACTATGGAAAAAACAATGTATGACTCTCTTCTTTCAATAAAAGAAAAGTATGAAAATTTAGGAAAGAGATTAAATGATCCTGAAACATTTAATGATATAAAAAAATACAATACTATTCACAAAGAACAAATGGATATTCAGGATATATATTTGACTTTTAATAAATTTTTAAAGGCAGAAGAATTATTTAATTTGTCTAAAGAGATAATTAATTCTGAAAAGGATGAAGAACTCTTAAAATTAGCAAAAGATGATATTCTTATTCAAACTGAAATTATGATTAATTTAGAAGAAGATTTAAAAACATTGCTTTTACCACATGATGAAAATGATAAAAGAAACGTTATCATGGAAATTAGAGGAGCTGCGGGAGGAGATGAAGCAAACTTATTTTCTGGTGATTTGTTTAAAATGTATCAAAAATATTGTGAAAACAATAATTTCAAAATTAAAATAATTGATTCAATACATGGAACAGCTGGTGGATATAGTCAAATTGTTTTTACTATAAAAGGCGACAAAGTTTTTTTAAAACTAAAATTTGAACGAGGCGTTCATCGTGTTCAGCGTGTTCCTATTACTGAAACGCAAGGTAGAGTTCATACTTCTACAGCAACTGTAACAGTTTTACCCGAAATAGAAGATGATGTTAAAGTTGAAATTAAACCAGAAGATATAGAAATTGATGTTTTTAGAAGCTCTGGTGCAGGGGGGCAGTCTGTTAATACTACAGACTCAGCTGTTAGAATAACTCATAAAAAGACTGGAATTGTAGTAACGAGTCAAGACGAAAGAAGTCAGATTATGAATCGTGAAACCGCCTTAAAAATATTAAAAAGCAAACTTTATGAGTTAGAGGTTAAAAAAAGAGATGAAGAAGAAAGTGGATTAAGAAAATTAGCAGGTACGGGGGACAGAAGCGAAAAAATTCGTACTTATAATTATCCACAGGATAGAATAACTGATCACCGAATAGGTTTTTCAACATCACTAAAAGTAGTAATGGATGGTGATTTAAATAAAATAATTGATGAATTAATTGCTGATGAAAAGGCTAAAAAAATTCAAGAAGCCGGCCTTTAAATGATTCCAAAAGAAGTATTACTACGTGAAAAAGAAAGATATGAATTACCTCTTCATATTACTAAAAGAGAATTAAAACAATTAAAAAAATCATATCCTGTTCAGAAAATAATAGGTTTTCAGGAAATGCAAAATATATATATTGATTTAAACTATAAAGTTTTAATTCCTCGGTATGAAACCGAAGAAGTAATTTTAGAATGTTATAAATATATTAATAATAATTCCAAAGTCCTTGATTTAGGTTGTGGTTCGGGTTTTATAGGCTTAGCAATTAAAAAAAATATTGATTGCTTTGTCACTCTTGTTGATAAAAGTTTGCAAGCTATAAAACAAACTAAAAAAAATGCTCAGATAAATAAATTAAATGTTGATATTATAAAATCTGACTGATTTAAAAAAGTAAGTGGAAAATTTGATTTAATCGTTTCAAATCCTCCTTACTTAAATAAAAAATTAATTTCCAATAAATCATTAAGATATGAACCTAAATTAGCACTATTTGCCAAGGATAGCGGATTTTTTTCATACAAACAAATCCTTAAAAACGTAAAAAAATACTTAAAAAAAGACGGAATTTTAATCTTTGAAATAGATCCTTTTATTTCAAAAAAATTGCAAAAAATTTATCCCAAAGTCGTTATTAAAAAAGATATTAATGGTAAAGATAGAATTGCCATTTTAAAATTTAATCAAATATAAAATAATAAAAATTAGCACTCTTAATCAAAATGTGCTAAAATAGTCATATTATGAATAAAAATAAAAGAGATTATTATGAAATTTTAGGGATTTCTAAAGATGCTACTGAAAAAGATATAAAAAGTGCATATCGTAAATTAGCTATGCAATATCACCCAGATAGAAATAAAGCGCCTGATGCTGAAGAAAAATTTAAGGAAATATCAGAAGCATATGAAGTCCTTTCTGACCCAGATAAAAGAGCAAAATATGACAAATTTGGACATTCTGCTTTTGATCAAAGTAGTTTTGGATATTCAGAAGATATTTTTGCTGATTTTTTCAAATCATTTAAAGACTCATTTAGTTTTGATTCCGGAAACCCTTTTGAAGATATTTTTGGTTTTTCTTCAAGAAAGAGAAATACCCGTGGCGAAGATTTACAAATGAATATAACTATTGATTTTATGGATGCGGTTCATGGAAAAAACACTTCTCTTAAATTAAATAAAACAGAAATTTGTTCAAATTGCAAAGGTTCGGGAGCCGAAAGTGAAAACGATATTCAAACTTGTGACCGTTGTAATGGTGGTGGCCAAATTGAACAAAGAATGGGATTTTTTTCAACAATTAGAACTTGTAACAAATGTGGCGGAACTGGAAAATTAATTAGAAAAATTTGTCATGTATGTAATGCAAGTGGTTATGAAAGAAAGCAAGTTATTCAAAATGTTGAAATTCCTGCAGGTATTAGAAATGGACAAAGTCTTAAATTAAATGGTTTTGGTATGCCTTCATTAAATGGCGGCAAACCTGGTGATTTGTATATTAAAATTATTATTAAATCTCATAAATATTATGAAAGAATTAATGACGATATTATTTTAAATGTCCCTATTTCAATAAAATCTATTATTTTAGAAGAAGAAGTTGAAATACCTACTCCATATGGCAAAACAAAAATTAAGTTAAATAAAAATATAAAACTAGATGGAGTAATAAAACTTAGTGGTTATGGATTTCCAATTTTAAATACAAAACATAAGGGTGATTTAATAGTTTCAATCAAACCTTATATTCCTACTTTTAATAAAAATGATATGAATGATTTAACAAATATTTTAAATAATTCTAAAGATGATACTTACAAAAAATGATTGGATGAGTTCTAATTATTTTTTATTTAATTATGTTATTATATAAGCATTATTTTTTAGTGGAGCAATAATAAAAATGAGTAATAAAGTTTTAATTGTAGAATCACCTAATAAAGTGAAAACTATTCAAAAATATGTGGGTGATGATTATCAAGTTTTATCATCAGTTGGTCATATTTTAAAATTATCTACATCGGGTAAAAGTGGTTTAGGAATAAATTTTGAAACATGAGAACCTATTATGATTCAAGATTCAACTAAGTCAAAAATTATTAAAGAATTAAAAGATGCAACAAAAGACGCTGATGAAGTTTTAATTGCAACTGACCCTGATAGAGAAGGTGAAGCAATAGCAAGAAATTTAATTGATACTCTTAAGGTTGAAAATAAATATAAAAGAATTAAATATAATGAAATTACTAAAGATGCAATTGAATATGCCTTAAATAATCCTCTTACCATTGATGAAAACTTAGTAAATGCTCAAAAAACAAGACGAATGCTTGATCGAATTATTGGATTTAGATTATCTGAATTAATGAAAAGAAAAGTTAAAAATAGTCCTACTAATCCCTCAGCCGGAAGAGTTCAGTCAATAGCATTAAAACTAGTTTGCGATAAAGAAAATGAAATTGAGGCATTTATACCTATTAAATATTCAAAAATTGATGCTCAATTACAAGAAAATTACATAGCAAATTTTTATTATGCTAAAGATTCAGATTTTAGTGAAGATAATACTTGAATAAAACCAGAAAAGTCATTAGAAATACTAAATAATTTAGAAAAAAATAAAACTTTAAAGGTAACAAATTATAAAGTTTCTCAAAGAAAAGAAGCGCAAATAATTCCATTTAAGCAATCAATATTGTATAAAGAAGCAAAATACTCTGCCTCAACAGTTCAACATAGTGCTCAAAAATTATTTGAACAAGGGTTAATTTCTTATCCAAGAACAGATTCTACAAGAATGAGTAATGCTTTTATTACTAAAGCAAGAGAATATATTTCACAAGTTTATGGAAAAGAATATGTAGCAAATGATATTAAAGGATTTAGTGGTGATCAAGATGCTCATGAAGCAATTAGACCTACTGATATTTATTTAACCCCTGAAGAAGCCAAATCTAAAAATAACCTAAATGAAATTGATTCATATATTTATACAATAATTTATAACAAGACCATTAGTTCATTAATGATAGTTCCAATAAGAGAAATTTATCATTATGATTTTGTAAATGGAGAATATAACTTTAAGTTATCTTCTTCTAAAGTAATATTTGATGGCTATTATAAAATCTATGGCTATGAAAATGCAAAACCATTGCCAAATTATCAAATAGGTGATATTGTTCCAGTAGAAAATTTTGTTAAATTTGATAAAGAAACTCAGCCACCAGCACGATACAATGATGGTTCTTTAATTAAAATGTTAGATGACATAAAAGTTGGTCGTCCTTCAACTTTTGCTTCAACAGTTAATGTTATTAAAAAACGGATGTTTGTTGAAACCAAAAACGGAGCATTACATCCTACAGAATTTGGTAAAACTGTCATGCAAAAGCTTTTAAAAGGTTTTCCAGATACTATTACAGAAGAATATACAGCTAGCGTCGAAGAAAAATTAGACTCAATTTCTGAAGGAGTAGAAAACTATAAATCATTACTTAAAGAATTTTGAGATAAATTTAATGAAAACTATGACAATGTTACCCAAACAATGGAAATTAGCATTCTTCCACAAAATTACATTGAAGATGAAGTTTGTCCACTTTGCGGTAATAAACTTTTATATCGTTATACAAAAACAAAAAAACAAAAATTTATAGGTTGCAGTAATTTTCCTGCTTGCAAATATTTAAAAAATATTGATGATAAAAAAAGAAGAAGTTGAAAGAAATATTCTTCTAAATCAACTACTTCTGTAAATTAATTATGTTTAACTTTTAAAGTTTTTAGATATTCTTTTAGTTTTTTATCTATTCTAAAACTTTCAATACATTTTTGGATAGTTTTGTTATGAATGAAACTATCCATTTTTTTATTTTCAAGTAATTTTGTTACATAACTTGGGTATTTAACAAAAACTTCTGATAAGTACCAAGCAATCATCATTTTTACATAATAATCATCATTTTTGATATTTGTAATAATATTAGTTGATTCATCTAAATATTTTTCTTTAATAAAATGCTTTAACAACATTTTTATTCCAAATCTTATTGTGTATGTTTCTTTATTATTAATTCAAATTTTAATTTGACTATATAACTTACTACTTTCACAAAAACTAATAGGATTTAAAGTATCACATACCATTCAATTATTAACATATGGTAGAAATATTTTAAGATTTTTAATTACTTCATCAAAGTTTGAAATTTTATTAATATAGAGTACATGAATTAAATCTTCTTCAAGATATTTATGAGGCAAAAAATTGATAAATTCTTTAATTAAATTTAAATCATTTTTTATTCAAAAATTTACTTTTTTTCTTAAGATTGGAATTTTTATTCCCAAAATAATATTTTTATCAATGGTGGGAACTAGTTTACTAACAAAATTTTTATTTACATCATCAATATTTTTTAATAATTCATTAGTAATGTCTTGACTTTTCATTATTAATTTCTTTTAATTATTTCTTCAACTTTTTTTTGTAATGAAATTTCATCTAAATTAAAATGTTTGATAATATCTTTTTCGGTGGCAGAAATTCCAAATTCATCTATTCCTATGTTATATTTTGCATATTTTGCTCATCCAAAAGTTGAAGCTGCTTCAAATGAAATAGCTTTATTAATGTTGTAGTTTAATGATTCTAAATTATTAGTATTAGAAGCTGAAATAACTGAAATATTTAGCTTTTTACCAATATTATAAAAAGTGTTTAATTCACTACCGGTGGCAATTAAAGTTCATGGATTTTTCCCATGATAAATATAATAAGCACCATCTTCAAATTTTAATTTGTTAGTTACATTTGTAGAAACAATATTTTGTCTAGTAGTAGCAATAACTACGGGGTTAGTAGCCTTATTAAAATAATATTCGATAGCACCTTTTACTTCATTTTCATCAGCTGGTCTTAATACTGTTAAATTGGGCATTGCTCTTAGTGAGGCTAGTTGCTCTATTGGTTGATGGGTAGGGCCATCTTGACCTGCATAAACTGAATCATGACTAAAAATAAATAAAGTTTTTAATCTCATTTGCGCTGCTAATCTAATTGCGGGAATTAAATAGTTACTAAATGTTAAAAATGTTGAAACTATTGGACGAAAATTAGAATGAAGTGCAATTCCATTGGCAATAGCACCCATTGCAAATTCCCTTACTCCATATAATATATTTCTTCCAAGTCTATTGTTAGGAGCATAAACACCATTTACTCCTTTTATTTTAGTTGAACTTGAAAGATCGGCACTTCCGGCAATAATATTCTCATATTGATTGCCTAAATTATTTAAAACAAAACCAGTAGTATTTCTTGTTGAATCATTTTTATTTAAATTAATATCATTTAAATTTATTTTTAATTCATTATTTAAAAAATTCATTAACTTTTTTGAAGGGTTTCATAAATTATATGCCACACCATTTTTAGCATAAATATTTTTAATGTAGTAATTTTTTACATCATCTAAATACTCAAAATTATCACTTTTTTTGAAAGTTAAAATATCTTTTAAATCCGAAATTTCTTCATTGGTTAAAGGTTGTCCATGAATTAAATTGGAATTTTCTTTTTTTGTTCCTTCACCAATAATGGTTTTTATTTCAATAAAAACAGGAATATTACTATATTTAGCTTTGTTAATAGCTTTATTAATTTTTTTAACACTATTTTCATTAACTAAAATGTATTTAAATCCCATTGCTTTATATTTTTCTTTAGGTGATTCTAAGTTTACACTTTTCACAAATGAATCAAGTTGAACATCATTAGAGTCATATAGAACAATTAACTTATTTAATTTGTTTGTACCAGCAAAACTTAAAGCTTCTTGGGCAACTCCTTCTTGTAAATCACCATCACCACATAAAACATACGTATAATGACTAAATTCAGGAAAACGTTTGTTGACTTGCGATTCTGCTAATGCCATCCCCACAGCCATTGCAATACCTTGGCCAAGTGGCCCGGTACTTGCTTCTATTCCGGGAGTTAAACCATATTCAGGATGCCCAGGGGTGTTGCTTTTATAGCTTCTAAATTTTTCTAAATCACTTCTACTAATTAAACCTAGCATTCTTAGCATAGCATATAATAAAGCAGAACCGTGACCAGAACTTAAAATAAAACGGTCACGGTTTACTCATAATGGGTGTTTTGGATCATATTTTAAATGATAGCAAAAAAGTGTATGCAAAATTGTGGCAGCATCTATTGCTATGCCAGGATGTCCACTCTTTGCTTTAGTAATTGCAGCAAGAGCATTAATTTTTAAATTATCAACACAAAGACTATCAATATTTTTTTTAAATTTCATCTTCTGATCCTTCAAAAATCAAGTTAATATTTTTTGGTTTTGTATTTATAAGAGAAAAAATTGTTTGTTCAATTAAAAACATTAATTGTTTTGTTTCAAAAGTAAAATCTTCAAATTTTTTTACTTTGTAATGTAATCTAATATCAACATTTTCTTTTGTATTATCAATTGAAACTTCAATTTGACTAGTTAAAATAACTTTTTTATTATTTTTAAAAATTTTTTGAATTGCTTCTTTAATTACTTCCTCTTCAACAAAAAAAGAGAAATTCATTTTTGTATTAACATTAATATATCTAGTCATTTTTATGCTCTACCAACATATTTTCCAGTTTCGGTTGAAACAACAATTTCTTCACCTTCTTTTATAAAAAGAGGTGTTTCAACTTCATAATTAGTTTCAACAACAACCTTCTTTTGTGCTGCTTGAGCAGTATTTCCCTTAACTGCATCCGGGGCCGAAACTACTTTTAAAACAACATTTGTTGGTAATTCAATGTCTAATATTTCTTGTTCGAATTTTCTTACTATAACTTTTTGACCTTCTCTTAAAAAATTGATTTCTCATTCAACATGATTTAGAGGAATTTCAATTTGTTCAAAAGTTTCTTGATCCATCAAAACAATAGCTTCACCAGAATTATACAAATAATCCATTCCCACTTTATCTATCATTGCTCTTTCAACTTTTTCTCCACCAGTAAAAGATTTAATAGTAGTAGAACCCGTTCTTAAATCTTTAACTTTTGCTTTCACATTTGCTTGACCACGGCCTTGTTTTGAATGACTAGCTTCTAAAACAACATAAATGTTGCCTTCCATTTGAAAAGTAACTCCTGGTCTTAAGTCATTAACGTTTATCATATATAATTTACCTCAATTTCTAATTTATAAGTTAATGCTAAAATTATAATTAAATACTTCTAAAAAAACTTAAATTTATTTAATAAATACGGTATTTAAAAAACAAAATTATCTTGGCATTTTATTTTTCAAAAAAAATTAAAAAAATGCTAATTACAAAAAATTAATATATAATATGAAACGCAACAAAAAATGGAGGGGTAGCGAAGCGGCCAAACGCGGGTGGCTGTAACCCACTTCCTAACGGTTCGGGGGTTCGAATCCCTCCCCCTCCACCATTTTGCCCTTTAGCCAAGTGGAAAGGCAGCGGTTTTTGGTACCGCCATCCGTTAGTTCGAATCTAACAAGGGCAGCCAAATCACTAAATGGTGAAAAATTACTAAAATATAGGAATAAAAATGTTAAAACGAGATTTATGCTCGTTTTTTTTCGACAATAAAGTGCTACAATGTTTAAATCTTTTACAAAAATAGGGTTAATAACATTGTTAATAAATGGATAATTTGCCTTATAATAAGTTGAAAATAAAGGAGACAAAAGAAATGAATTTCTTTAAAAAGCGAAAAAATCGTGTTGTTACAATAGTGTTAGGTAGTGCTATAGTTACTACTTCTGCTATTGGTATTGCTGCATATTCATCAACTGCCAACAGAACTTATCGGGCAGGAGATTTGGGATATGATAGTTCTAGTCCAAATTTAATTCCTAAAGATAACTTAGATTCTAGGGGTGCAAATCCTTCAAATAGTGATTCTAACTTAAAGGAAAAACCAAAGGAACAACCTAAACCTAAGGAAAACGATCAAACTAGCAAACCACCAAAGCAACAAGAAGAAACCAAGCCTGCAACTAGACCATCTCAACCTTCTAATCCAGCACAACCACAACCTGGTGAGCAAGAAACTGAAGTAGAAATTAATGGTGAGAAAGTTAAAGCTTGAGTAGTTCCTCAAAAAGATCGTAAAGTTAACCAATATGATAAAGATAAAGGATTAACAAATAGAAATCCTTATCAAAATCACATTGTTCCTGATCTTAAACGTATTGAAGTGACTCCTGAATTAGAAAGAAAAAACTTAGAAAATGCTAAGAAAGGTTTAGATAATTGACAAAACCAAGATTTTGCTAGTAAGATGGCTTTACCAAAAACTAAAGATTTTGATCCTGAAGCTTTTGCAAAGCAAAATCCTCATGTTTGAGCAAAATTACTTGATAAATTTAAACGCCTTTTAGACTCTCCTAATGTTTCTAAATTTTTAAAAGAAGATGCAAGAGTTGAATATGAAAAAGGTAAAAAATTTGACTCAGAATATCAAAGATATGGTTGATTAATTGCTAACTTGGATTTTAGTAAATTTAAGAAGACTTCAAAAACTGCAAAAGAATATTTAGAAAAGGGACTTATTGCCGATCCAGATAATGCATATATTAATGAAAATGGTGAAGTTGATTCATATGCTTACTCTCCTCCGAAAGATTACAATACTGCTACTTCTCGTATGGAAAGAGATAATAGAGATCGTCGTGTTTTTGGATATGAAGGTTGAGAAGGTAGAAACCCAGGTCAAATTGAAAGTGGAACTTATAAAGGCTGAACCAAAACCGACAAGACTAATGAACTAAATAATAAACACAACCTTGGAATTAATAATGGTGATGGTATTAAAATTAGTGAATTAAAACGTGATAAAGAAATTCCTGGAAAACTTAACCAAGGTTATGTAGTTGAAATAGATGCTTCTAACCCTAATGGTTATCAAAAAGCTAAGAAATTAATTGAAGACTTAAAAGCAAAAAACATTCAAATTACCGGATATCGTATTACTAATATGGGTAAAAACGATTCTAATCAACAATTTAAGGAAATTTTGAGAGCACTTCCTGATGAACTTCCACAATTAGAACTATTTTTTGCTGCTTCTGCTGCAAACACTTCTTCTCTAATTGAGTTAGAAAATAAAAAGATAAAAGAACTTTCTCTATATACACTAGGAAATTCACTACTTGATAAATGATCACTTAATCCTTGAGCATTAAAAAATGTTGAGTGAGTTAATAATATTGATTACAATGTGAGTTGAGATTATCGTCCTGGATCTAAAGTAGCAACAAGAATTACTTTTGATACTTTAGCATTCGAGGAATCTGATTATAAAAAAGGTGCTGCTGATCCATATGAAAGAATTAATGATGGATTAAGAATGGCATATTGAGTAAGAAATAATGAACCTATTTTCCAAGGCGGAATGGGTCCTGGACTTAAACCTGATCATAAAGAAGGTGAAAATAGTTATGCTACAGGTCTTGATTTAAGTCGTGTTCCTTCTATGAAATCACTACGTGGTTTAGTATTTTATGACAAATTTAAATCTGAAAATAAACCAAGAAAACTAAAAAGATTAACTTTATTTAATGATAAAAATGTTTTTGAAATGGACATTGAAGAATTAAATCAAGCCGGATTTGATAATATGGCTTGAACTGAAATGGGTCCTCCTCCAACAAAAATTATGTTTAGTAATGGTTCAGATACAAGAAATTTAAGAATAAAAGGTACACAAACATTATCATCAACAGGATTACAAAACTTGAGAATTTTAATGGCAATTTGTGATAACTTAAAAGGTACAAAGATTAAAGTAGATAAAAATGCTACAGATTTAATTAATCAATTAAAAAGCAATGGTTATGGAGTTGAAACTGGTGAGGATTATGATTTCACTTAGAATTCTATAATTAGGAGAAAATAATGAAAAAATCAAAGAAAAATATGTTGGCAATCTTAGCATTGCCTTCAACACTTATTGTTCCTTCACTAGTAGCAATTTCATGTGGTGATCAAACAAAAAAACCAAACACACCCGACAAAGATAAAGAAAATAATAAAGTTGAAAAACTTTCAGATGAAGAATTTCAGAAAATAGTTGACCAATCAAACGGTACTAATACTTTTGATTTTCAATATGGAGGAATGTTAGGTTCAAGAAAATCTAGTGATATCCTTCCTACAGAATTTGAAAAAAATGTATCAAATATTAATTTAATTCCAAAAAGTCAATACAAAAGCAAAATTGAAACCAAACTACTTAATGCTGTTATCGACCAAGATGATGCATCTGAAAATACTCAACACTCAAATAAAACTGGTTCATTTAAAATTAATGTTGAATTTAAAAACAGATCAACCGGCAAAATTGTTAACAAATTAATTAAAGTTGACGGTTTTAAACATAATCAATTTGGTGCGGATGAAAATGGAAGAATTCCTTCTGATCCTAGTCAAGGTTTAAAAACTGATTTAGAAGAATACATTAAAGCAACTCTTCAACAACGTTTTAAATATGACAATGAAAAATATATGGCTATTTTAAAATCTCGTTATCAAAATAAACCATACACTGAAGTTCGCCCAGATCTTCATATTAGTGATGAAGAAAAAGCAAAATTTAATAAACTTGCCAAAAAATTAGGCTTTGATACTTATGAAGACGCCGCTTTAAAAGGATTTACTTTACCTTCATGAGAAGGTAGCGATAAAGGTTTAGCCATAAATGGTGGTGATGAAGTGGCTAAAGGACCTTCTTGAGTAGATTCTTTGGGTAGAAATCCATTTAAAATTTATGGACTTGCAAGAACCCTTCCTAATGAAACTTATCGTAATATTGCCTTGCAAACTTATTCAGTAACATTTAGTAATCCCGATGGTAGAGGTGAAAGAAGTTATACAAATACTTCAGGTACTGCTTGATTAATGGATTATAAAAAAGAAGCGGGCGAATCATATCCTACCAAATGATATTTAGGAACAAATGTCCATGTTGCTGAAGCACTAAAAGAAAATATAACACATGCTTTTAGTATGCTTAGATTGAGACAAAATGGTCAAATAAAAAGTACATTTAAATTAGCCGATTTAGATGATCATTTTATTAGATTTGGTTTTGAAGGAACTAAAGGAATAAAAACAGTTTATACTGGAAAAGATTTTCTTAAAAAAGACCCTTCAGATTATTTGGTAAAAAGTCAAAAAGATAAATACAAGGACGTTAAAGAAATGGCTGATTTTGCTGTTATGGAATTGGATTTTAAAGAATTGGTAAAAACTGCTTATGCAAGAAGCGGCGGTGGAACAATTTCTGATTTACCAAAAACTGCCGAAGAATTAGCAAAAAGATTTACAAGCAATTATTACAATAATCATAGCCAACATGTAAAATTCAAAAAAGTTTCATATTTGAAAAATTATAGTCAAATTAATTATCCTCTTGTAAAGAGTAAAGAAACTAATGTAAATCCAACCGATCAATTATATGCCTTAGGTTATCCAAGCGCTATAGGAGATTTTTTCTTTGAAAAATATATAGATGATGATCAACTTAAAGTAGCAAGATGAAACTTTAGTTTATGAGTAAACTCTAAATATAATTACTATGGTAGATTAACACAAGGTGAAGGATCTGCTAGTCAATTTTCAGAAGAAGAATTGAAACAAGGAAATTATTTATCCTATGAACTAGGTTATCGTTCATTCTCAAATATGCCAGGGGTAACTGATGCATTTTTAGCTGCGGCACATTTAGGTAGTGATTTTTATACAAGTAGTGATGGCAAAAAATATATGAATTTTGGACTTCAATACATGCCAAGACATTATGCGCCTGCTGGCGGAGCATCTGGATCAAGCATAAGAAATCAAAACAATGAATTAGTTTCTGTATATCATGCTGCTAATGATGCTGCTAAAACTGGTCTTTCAGCAGCATTTAGATCAGAAGGATATAACTATGAAGGTGCATTTGGTGAATATAATTTACCACAATATGATTTAATTTATGGTGGTGGAAAAGATCAACTAACTTCATATCGTGAAGCAATGCAAAAATTATATCCTGGTGAAAAAACGGGTTTATTCCCTGAAGGTTTTGACAAAATACCTGAAGGTTTTGAATTTACTAATTAATAATTTATAATATATCAAAAGTGTATTATTTACACTTTTTATTTTTTAAATGTATTATATAAATAGAAATGAGAATTAATGGAAAATGTTACTTTATTAAATAAAAAAATTTATGATGATTATGAATCATCTTTAATTAAACGGGAGAAAAATAAATTAGTAAAAATATATAAATGAATTATACTTTCGTTTTTATTTGTTAGTTCACTTACGATTTTATTAATGACTCCACAAGCAATTTTTGTAAAAAGTATTTTGAATAATAAATCGCTTTCTTCATTTTTTGATTTTGGAACTGATAATTCTGAACAAACAAATGCTGTAATAATTTTTAGATTTTTTACTTTAAGCTTTTTGCTTTTTTATCCTTTAGCTAAAAATTATATGAATTTATATTTTCAAAAAGAAACTATAAAAAAATATTGACCATGATTTATTGGATATTTGTCATTCTCGATTGTGGCGTTCGGTTTATTTTTGGGATTTTATTCAGAAAAACCTCTTAATAATATTCTTATCTTAACAAACCTTATTTTATTATTAGGATTAAATATAGGTTATTCAATCTATTCATATAAGTTAAAAAGAAAAACAGAACCATTAACTTATAGCAATAAAAACCTTTTAATAATAGGCTTAACTGCACAAGGTTTATTAGTTTTATCAGTTGTATTATTTTTTGGACTTTGAGTTTATTTTGGATACCATAAACAATTATCAATTATTACTTTATTTCACTATAATAAATTTTATAATTTTTGAAAAAATTTATTTGGTATAAAAAATGCTTATAATCCTATTATTATTTTGGTTTTTGCTATTTATTTAGCCGCTATTTTAGTAGGAGCAAATTTAGAAAAAATTACTTTTTTAACTTCAAAAAACTATAATCAAAATTATTTTAAAAATCAAATAGTATTTTCATTAAGTTTATTAACTGCAATATTAGTTTGATTCATTAGAATATTTTTTATAAAAGTAAGTGATGCTAATAATTTAGGTTCTTATGCTAAAACTAATTATTTATATGTTTTAGAAGTTTTATTTGGTTTTATTTTATTAACTATTTATATTCTTACTTCAACAATAAAAAGATTGAGAACAAAAAGCACCGCAATCAATACAATTTACTTTGCTTTTTTTGAAACATTATTATGAATTTCTCTTTTAATTATTAATTTTTTAAATCGTGATGCAAAAGTTAACGTTATTAATATTTTCTTTATTAGTTTATTTTCAACTTTTATGCTATTATGATTTATTATCAAAAATAGAGCATTAAATATTTATACAATGATTTTTCTAATATTGACTATTTTTATTACTATGCTTACCTTAACAATTTTTGGATTAAACCAAATTCTTTTGGGTAGCGGAAATTATTTATTCTATACTATTAATAGTCATTTATATTTAATGCAAATCATTCTAATTACACAATCAATAAACTTATTTACTTTCTTTATTACTTCTATAATAAATTTAATAATTATTTTATTTAAAATATCACAAACTAAGGTTTTGCTAGGAAAGGAAAACTATGTCAAATAAAAAACAAGAAAATTTAGAAAACAAAATTACTTTGGATTTCTTTAGTGATTATGACAATCTAGTAAAAAAAGAAAACTTTATTGCTTATGATAAGGTTTTAGCTTCAATTTTATTGAAAAATAATTCAAGCTTTGATTCTGATTTATATAAAGAATTTTATAATGCTGTAACACATTCAATAAAAAATAAATTACCTATCATTTTTAACAAATTTAGTATTAATTTTGATATGAATTTAAAATTTTCTACTATAACAAGAGTACCAAAACTTATTTTAAGTGATGATGTTAATGTAGTTGCCTCTGAATCAGAAGAAGGAGCAAATTTAAAAAGTTCAACCGATGTTATGTATAATAAATTTCTTGCTACTTTAAATGATGAAATTATTACTTTAATAGCGAAAAATTATATTGTTGAAATCTTACCCAACATTATTATGTTTATGTCAGAAAATACAGAATCACTTAAATTGTTTTTTGCTAAATCACTTACTATGGGAATGATTGGGTAATTTTAAATGCATTTAGATAAATTAATTCAAAAACAGAGAAATTTAGAAAATATTTATTTAAAAGTAAATAATGATAAAAACATTTTATTAATTGACATTATGAAACTCAATAAAAAAATGTTTTTTTACGTTAATAATGCTATCTTAAATAAAAATCTAATTAATGGTTTAAAGTATGAATATGATGTTAGAAACCCTTTAATTCATGAAAAAACTAAAATTTCTGAAAATGTATTTTTTAAAAAAATAAAAAATTTCTTTGTTAAAGAACGCCAATTATGAATTTATTTAACAGAAGAACAAAAATATTCAACCGATTCTTATAGTAGATATGAAAAATACATTTTGAAAAATATTTCAAAAGTTAAAGCTGATTTTATTACTATTGGGACTAGAGCATTAAAATTTTGTCAAGATAACAACTTAAATATCTTAAAAAGTTTTACTGAAAATGACAAAAAAAACAATTTAGCAGCAAAATTAACTCAAATTATAAAAATTTTGTACACTGATGACAATTATAGTAGTGCTTATTTTGTAATTAACTCAAATAAAAATTTTGAAGGCGCTTTTAACATTTTGCCTATTAAAAATTTCAATGTTCATAAATTATTAGGAATAGATGAAAATAATTCAACTAAAAATATTAAAAATTTTAAAATCTATCCTAGCATTGAAGATTTTGTTGATACAGAAATAAACATATTTTTAGAAAATGCCATTCATTCACTAATTATTGAATCATCATTTTATAGTGCTAAAACTGCTTTAGTAACGACAAATAAAATTATTAAAGATTTAGATGAGAGTCTTCTTAAATTGAATAAAAAAATAACTCATATTAAAAGAGAAAAAGAAGTAGAAGAATTAATGCTTATCACAAGAAAAGATTCTTTTTTAAATTTTGATAATAATAAAGTCACTAAAACTGTAAGAAGTCAAGAAGATAAAATGTTAGAGGTAGCAAATGAATAAAACTAAAATTAAGGGTTATGAAATTACTATTAGTTTTCTTGCTAACAAAACTTCTTCTTTTAAAAATGCATATCTATATTTAAATTTAAATAACGAAGATGATTGAGCCATTATTAATGATGAAGCAATGGCAAGTTATGAAAAAATAATTGTCAAATTAGAAATATTAGAAACTAAAAAAACAAAATTTCTTTTCTTAAAAAATACAAATATTGTTTTTGAAAATAAAACCATTTTAATTAACACTTTTTCTGAGAGAAAGTTTTATAAAAAATCTAATAATAAAGTTATGTTAAAAGATAAACTAAAAGAAGTAAATAAACGAATTGATCACTTAGATGCTTTACAAAAAATCGGTTTAAATATTGACCAATTTATTGAACTTAAAGAATTAAAAGAAAAGCAATATGAACTTAAAATGCAACAACTTTTAAATTTAATTGAAGAGGATACTACATGAGTAAAAAAATAAAACCATTTTTATTATTAGGATCTGCATTAGTTTTACCAATAATGCCCGCTATATCTTTAGCAAGTGCTAAATCATTAAGAGAAGATCCTAAAAACCCCGAGCCTAAAAAAGAAATAAGTCCACTTTTTGATACTTTTGATACAAATGCGAAAAAAGAAATTAAAAAGGGTATTGAAAATGCTCATGCTGCAATAACTTCTTTTTTAGAAAACGAGTTAGCAAAAACAAAAAATTTAAAAGATGGTGATTATAAGAAAAAGTTAGAAAAAATCATTTATTTACAAGCTCTAATAAAATTTTTTAAAGAAAATAAGGAACAAATTTTAGCAAAACCTGCTGACTTTGGGTTACATGTGACATTTCCTTATGTGCTTTCGCAAAACAAAAAATATAATATTGGAAAAATTACTTACAATAATAAAACTTATGATGGTGTAAAAATTGGTAATACTGAAGACTCAAACTATACAAAACCAGTAGCCCCAAAAGGCATAATAACTAAAGAAAAAGAAGAAGACAATTTTACTAGTAATGAAGATTTTTCAAAAGTAATAGATAGTTATGTAAAAGCAATGTTAGCAGAATTTAGCAAAATTGTTTACAATGAAAAAGATATTCCTGAAATTGATAAAGACATAACTTTAGATCCTAATGATTCTTTAGGACTTGCTCCAAGTATTCCAAAAGGATTTTCTAGTTGAAAAGACTATATTATTGCAAAAATTCACCCTCGTTTTGTTGAATTTGACTTAAATCAAAATAAAGATTTAGGTGATCCTAAACCAAATAATCCTGCTAATCCATCTAATCCTCCAGCAGTAACACCACCTTTAGTTCCTAATCAATCTCAGCCTGGTGAACCTAAAGTTTCAATTGATACTCTCCCTATTTTAAATCCTGAAGTTTCTAGTGAATATGTTTATAAAGACGCTAGTTCTTTAAGTTCATTTTATACCTCAGCTTCTGAAGAAGAAAAGAAAAAAGTCTTTTTCTTTAATAATCCTATAAATACTAGATATAAATATGAAGTTGCTCAATTAACTAGTAATGGTGATACTTTAACAGCTGTTGTAACTATTAGTGATCGTGTTAAACCTGAGTTAAAGAGATCATATACAATAGAAAACATTAAAGTAGAAAATACCGAAGCCAAAAAAGCAAGACAAACACTTTATAAAAGTCTAATTGAGATGATTCAAACTCAATACAAAAGACTTTATGAAGCAATGGGAATAGATGACAAATTAGATTATGTTCGCTTAGGTAATCAAAACTTAGTTTCTGCTTTATATTCAATGATAGATGGGGCAATCAAAATTGCCAATGGAGAAAAGTTTAATAAATATGAAGAGCAACTTTTAAATCAATATATTAAATATTGAAAAGCTGGTAATAGTAATCAAACTTTAACAAGACAAATTGCTAATAATGCTTGATATAATGCATTAAATGCTATGTCTTCAACTACTATCGATCAAAAAGGTTATTGATATCTTTTGGCTAAAGGATTTGAATATTTATATGAAGAATATAAAGATGCTATTAGAGTTAATAATCGATATTTAGTTTCTAATTATAAAAATAATAATTTAGATATGGGAGTTATTAGTAGATTGCTAGAAAAAATTGGTCGTGATACTTTTAGATTAAAATCAATTGCTTCTGCACACCCACTTGATATTATTAGTTGATATAATGAATATATCCAAGCAGTTAAAGAATTGAAAGCACAATATATATTGTTAAGTAAAATTGCCATTACTAAGCAAGTTATGCCTAATACTGATGATGGTAAAGCTTTGAAAGAAGCATACAATCAAGTCCAAAATGTGTTAAATAATCAAAATAAAAATCAAAATAAATTTGAAATAATTTTTGGTTCTATTTTAATAGCGATAGGACTTTTAGCAATTATTGCTGATTTAACTATTTTAATAATAAAACGCCAAAGTGCAAAGCAAAAGAAAATATTATTGTTATATATTTTAATTGCCGTCTTTGCATTAATTATGGTAATTAGTGGTGTAGCCTTAACACTTATTGGTGCTTTAGGACTATAGAAATTTATATTATTAATTTGATGTTAAAAAAACACAAAATTAAACTTTTGTGTTTTTTTATTTATTTTAAAGTAATATATTATGAATAACATTTTTATATTTTAAAAAAATTAATAAATAGAAGTTTTTCTAAAGTTTTTAATTTCATTTTTATGAAAACTTTCTAGCATCTCAAACTCAGATCTTATATAGTCATTAAATTTTGCTTGTTCTTCAAATTTTCTTAAAACGATTTCATGAAACTTATCAATTTCTTGAAATTTATTTAAAACCATTTTTTGAAATTTGTCAATTTCTTCAAATTTATTTAGAACCACTTCCTGAAACTTATCAATTTGCTCAAATTTTTGCAAAACAATGCTTTGGAAATCTTCTGTACTTAATTTTTTTGTTTTCACTTTCTTACTATCCTTCTTAACAATTTGATAGAACAAGATATTTTCATTATCAATTAATATCTTTTTATAAATTATATCATTGTACAAATTAAAGCTACTTATAGTCTCCTTTTTGCTTATGTCATTAGACTTATCTAAATCAATAATTAATTTACTTTTATTCATTTTTACCTCTTGATATTAATTTTCGTAATTTATTAATTCATTTAAATAAAAATGAGAAAAATTTGAGAAAGCTTTTAACTAATATTAAAAGTTTACTATAGTTTATTATCCAATAATAAAGCTATTTCTTCTTTGTATGGACTTTTGTTTTCGATATAAGGAGTTTCTAAAATAATAGGAATATTATCAAAATCTTTATCATAAACAAATAATTTTAATGATTCTAAACCTATAAAACCTTTTCCTATATTAGCGTGACGATCTTTGTGAGTTCCCATTTCATTTTTTGAATCATTAAGATGAATAACTTTAATATATTTTAAAAGGTCGTAATCTTTAATAATTTTTTTAAATTCTTCATAATTTTTAATATTGTAACCAGCATCTCAAATATGGCACGTATCTAAGCAAAGAGCAACTCTATTATTATTTATTTCATTTAAAATGTACTTAATATCATCTAAATTAGTAAAAATTTCTGTGCCTTTTCCAGCCATGGTTTCCAAACAAATAATAACATCCTTAGTTTGTTTTAGAATTTCTTTTATGTTTAATATTAGTGTTGATATTGCTTCATCTTTAGTATATTTAGTATAAGCACCTGGGTGTAAAATTAAATATTTTGCATTAATATAATTCATTCTTTTAATTTCTTCTATTAAAAAATTCACTGAAAATTCTTTTTTATCTGGGTTGGATAAATTAACAATATATGGAGCGTGAACTATAATATCTTCATTTAATATTTTATTGTTATATTTGTTTAGATATTCATTATATAAATAATTTTCTGGTTTAACTCTAAATGTACTTTGTGGTGGTCCTAAATAAATCATGGCACAATTAGCATTATTATCTAAACTTTCTTCAATAGCTCCTACTAAGTAAGTTGGTTTTTTAAAAGATACATGGCTACCTAATTTAATCATTTTTACTCCTTTTAATTAGTTATTTTTATACGTTTTAAGATTATTTTTAGTTTATACATATTTTATCAAAAGAATAAATTAGTAATTAATTCATATAAATTAACATATTAAAAGAATGTTCTCTTATTGGATTTTTTAAGCTGTTTTTAGTATTTTTTTATTTGACATTTTTATTTCTTTAAACTTTAATTTGCATACTAAAGAAATAAACAATATTAAAGAAGGTAAATAAACTAAATTTACCAAATATATTAATTGTGCAGTTTCAGATACCATTCTAGCGACATCATCAAATCCAACCATTGAATTAATTATTTCAGGAACAATTAATGAAGAAAAAAGAATAATTCTATAATCGACTTTTCAATTATGAACAATACCATAAAGCAAAAGTCCCAGTCCGATAGCTAAAATCATTATAATTGGATAAATAAATGAAAGTAAAACAACTTTTAAATTACTGTTAGTGATTTTAATTAATAACGTTGTTAATAAAAATCAATATGACAATCTAATAACATATGTAAATAAGTATTCTAAAATTTTGATATTTTCTATTTTAATTGGTACGTTTTTAGAGTGAGGTCCTTTGGTTCTAAAATAATAATTTTGATTAATAAAAACAATCATTATATTAATTATGAATACAAAAATTAAAAATAAAATAGTTATTAAAGCTAAAAATTTAGATATATTATTTTTTTGTTGGTTTTCAATTTGAATATTTTTCTTTGCAAATTGTTTTCTTATTATGTAAGTATTTCAAAATAAAATAAGACATAAAATTACTAAACATAATTGACTTAAATAAGAAGGATTAGTTAAAAAAACTTGGTCTAACATTGCAAATATTCTAATTATTGCTATTTCCCTATCTATTTTTAAAAATATTGCCATTATTATTAAATAAATGCCAAAGGCAAATAAAAATATTAAATATGGTAAAAATAATAATAAAATTTTCTTAGTTTTCATTCAATTTTTTATTCCTTTTTAATAACCTTGTATATTTAAAATTATAACTTTAATTAAATAAGATTAAAAAAACTAGGACACTTGCCTAGTTAATTAAAAGTTATTTTGTTGCTTTTGTTTCTTCGTTTGGATAAACTGAAGCAAATTTACGATTAATTCGATCTTCAAATTTAACAATTCCATCTATTAAAGCAAATAAGGTATCATCTTTTCCTCTGCCTACGTTTTTACCAGGGAAAATTTTAGTTCCTCTTTGACGATAAATAATGCTACCTGCTAAAACGAATTGTCCATCAGTTGCTTTTACACCAAGTCTTCTTCCAGCAGAATCTCTACTATTTCGGGTTGTTCCACCAGCTTTTGTATGTGCCATGTTAGTTTTCCTTTATTTCTAAGATTTTTACTCTAGTATATGGTTGACGGTGACCTAATTTACGTTTGTGAGTGCTTTTAGCATTATGACGATAAACAACAATTTTTTTTGCTTTTCCTTGTTTTTCTATGGTAGCAGAAACAGAAGCATTTTTTAAGTAAGGTGTACCAATTTTGTCATTAATTGCTAAAACTTTGTCAAACAAAACTTTTTCACCTTCTTTGCCATCTATTTTTTCAACAAAAATAGTATCACCAGTTTTAACAATAATTTGTTTTCCACCGGTTTCAATGATAGCAAACATTTATTTTGCCTCCTTATATTTTGTCACATCCTTAAGGTACTTAATAAACTAAGTTTAAAACCTTTTTAGTATGGTTACTCTATAAGTAACTTTATCATTATACCAAAAATAAAAAAAATCACTAATTTTAGCAACAAGTCAAAACCTTTTTAGTGATATTTTCATATGATAATAAACTAGCTTTTTCTTTAGTGATTTTAATATTAATATTTCAAATTTTAAGACCTTTATTAATAGCGATTTTCATGACTTTTTTAACTTCTAAATAGTTTAGACTATGAAGTCATTCTTTAAAATTAGTTATTTTGTATTGATAAACAATTGCTAATATTGCTTGATTACCATTTTCTAAAAGTTTTGTTAATTTTTCAATATGTTTGATTAATCTATCATAAGATGTAAATTTACTAAAAGGAACAATTTTGATATTTTTATCATATTTAACATTAATTGTTACTAATGGTGTTTTTACTTCAAGGTAAAGATTATTATTAATTAAAAAATCTAATTTTGAGTTATCTATTTTAACTTCTCTTTTTAAGGTTTTAAAATTATTTATCATCTTAGGAAATTTGTTATTTTTAATAAAAAATTCCATTAATTTATTTGAAAAAATTTGATTAATTCCTATTCAATTTTCATTATTTTTATCAAATGAAACCGCTTCAATAGTATTTAATAATTTTCTTTTATTATTTTTATTTGAAGAAACTAAGCATGATATATTATTAAGATCAACATTGCCTATTCGACTAGTAACTGGACAATGACAAGTTTCAACTTTATTATTTATATTAACTTTAATAGTAAATTGAGTTTCTCTTTTAACAATTTTAGCTTCTTGTAAATGATTATTAAAATAGTAATTATTTTCATTCATAATTATTCACTTTTTGAACTATTGAAATATATTTCATTTAAAGTTTGTTTATTCTTATCAAAAAGTTCAAGTTCAATATTATTTTCTATCATTTTACTTAATAATAGTTTTTTTGCATTTTTGTTTTCTAAATAAACTAGAAAAATTTCATCTTTACTTAAATTAAATTTAATTTTTAGTGATTTAAGTAGATTACTAAAAGTTTCATAATTATTTTTATTAATAGAAATTTTATAGTTATATTGTTGTTGAGCATTTTTTTGTGCAATTGTAGAACTTTCAATTACTTTTCCTTTTTCTATAACAGTATAACTATCGATATATTTTTCTAATTCAGCAAGGATATGAGATGAAATAAAAATAGTATTTCCTTTTTCGTGAAATTTTTTAAGTGCCTCATAAAAATCAACTCTTGCTGCAGGATCTAGATTAGCAGCAGGTTCATCTAGAATCAAAAGATTAGGGTCATTTATTAGTGATTGCATTAGCATCACCTTTTTCTTTTGACCACTTGACATATAGTAAGGACTTTTGTTAAATTCTGGACCATCCATTTGATATTCTTTTAATAATAAAGCAACTTTTTCTCTAGCTACTTTAGGTTTTAATCCGGAAATGCAAGCAAAATAATATAAATATTCTTGAGTTTTGATTTTTTTAGGAAAATCACTTACTTCAGGAATATATCCAATTTTTCTTTTTGCCTCTTTATTTGTAGAAGGTATAGAATTTAGAAAAATTTTACCTTTAAAATCATTATAAAATCCTAACATACATCTAATTGATGTGGTTTTACCTGAACCATTAGAACCAATAAAACCATGAAATTCACCTTTTTTTACTTCAATGGTTATGTTATCTAGTGCCTGAAAGGTACCTTTAAATGTTTTAGATACATTATATAAACCCAATGCAATATTTTCATTAACATTTAAATTATTTTTATTAAGAAGTTTATTTTTCATTATTTTAAACTCCTTTTTTTATTAATTAAATAACCCATTGAAATTAAGAATCCTGAAATAAATAAAGGTAAAAGAATTGATCCACTAACATGTATTGATTTACCAACTTTTACAATTTTAAAATTATCACTATTAGCTTCAGCTAAAGAAAAAGTTGCTTTAAGATAATTTATTTGATTTAGCTCATTGCTAGAATTAAAATAGTCTTCCATTTTAGTAATTAAAAAGAAATTTTCTATGTCTTGTTCATCAAATTGATTTATTTTTCCTTTTAAATTTTTGTAACTTAGTAAATCAATTTTTTTGATATTTTTTGTAGAACCATTACGATTTTCATCATAATATTTTACTAAAAAGTATAGAGCAGCATCATATGGACTTAAAATGTTTCAATAAAATAAAGCATCTTCTGTTTTTGAAGTAAAGGTCCCAATTTGTTTAACTAATTCAAGATAAGCTTTTAAAAAATCACCATTAAATGAATCAAAATTAAAATTTTTAATAACATTATTATAAATAGATGAAAGTAATGACTTAACTTCATTTGAATTATAAACATCATCATGACTTTTCAATTTTTGAATAAATTTAATAAGTTTATCAATTGCTTTTTTGACATTTTCCTCAGACAATATTTTTTTGACTTCATTTAATTTTAAAAGTATTTCATTTTTAACAATCGGAAATAAGTTTTTATTAATATTTGATCCCCTTGAAAAAATATATTTTGTTAAAACGTTATTTTTGTTTTTTGCATCAAAAGTAACATATTTTGATAAATTAAATTCATTTTCATTAATGTTTTTTATTCATACTTTTGAAGTTAAGAAATTAACAGTTGGATCATAAACATTTGTAAATGATTCATAAATATTTTGAATATGGGTAATTGGTGAAAGCCATCCTCATTTAGGTGTTGTTAGTTTTTTATTGTTTTCAATTAAATTTTTTGTTTGTTCTTCAAAATATGTTGAAAAATATGTACCAAATAATTTTGGCATAACAGAATTTCCATTCTTCGATTCATAAGCAAATTCATTTTCAGTTTTTGTATTTTTTCTAGTTAAAAATTTAAATTGATTTTTTGATGCTAAATCTCCTAATTCATTTACACCATTTTTTCTTGTGGTGTCAATTGAAAAAGTAACAAGAGTAACGATAGGTAAATATAAAGGAATTTGAGCCAAAAGCGGAAATGCTTTTTGATTAGTAAATGAAGCTACAAAATAACAAAAAGCAGCAAAAAATAGTGTAAATAAAACAGTTGAAATAAAGGTAGGAATAATTGCTTTTAAAATAAGATTATTATTAAAACCAAAAGAAGCAAAAAGGCCTATTGTTGCAATTCAACTAGCAAAAGTTAAAATAGAAGCAGGAGTTAGCAACGCTCCTAAATTAGCAAAATAAATTTGACCTCTACTTAAAGGTTTAGAAGTCATAATATATTGCAATCCATTCTTTCTATCATCATAATAAAATAAATGAGTTAAGTAAATAATATAAGTCGCTAAAAAAACCATATGATAAATTATCAAACCATATGTAGTTTTATAAAAATCACCATTTCCTAATGCTGAAGTTGTTTTTTGATGTCTTAAAATGGTGAATATTATTGCACCAATAATTTGAAAAAGTAAAGTTAAGGCAGGAATCAAATAAAAACCTACTGCCCGACTTGCTATTTTCATTTTCAATTTAAAATATTGATTCATATTTTCTCTCTTCTTTCTTTATAGAATTATATCAACTCAATTAAAGTAATAAAAAATCCACTTTTTAAAAAAGCAGAATTAATATTAGTTTTTAATGTCCTCGTCTTTTACTTGAAAAGGAACCATTTCTTTTAAGTAGTGTTTTTCGGTTTTGGTAAGTGAATAGTTATATAAATATACTTGTCCATTTGGTTTTAAAAATTGAGTTATTACTTGCATACATGCAAGACAAGGATATAAAATGTGTTCTTTATTGCTAATTATATGAATTTCTTTAAAGCTACCTATTTTTGCTCCTTGAACTACACTACTAAATAGTGCACTTCTTTCTGCACAAAGACCGCTAGGAAAAGCTGCATTTTCACAATTTACACCATAAAATTCATTATTTTTATCATCTATAGCAACACTAGCAACTTGAACATTTGAATATGGACAATAACTTAATTTTAATTTTTCTTTAAGTGTTTTAACGTTCATACTTTATATTTTACATTGTTTATTTATTAATTAGAACTATAATTAAGTTGTAAATATAATTTCTAATTTAAAAGACAAAACATGAATAAGTTAAATTTTTATATATTTAAACAATTTTTACCAACAATAGTTTTATATTTTTGTTTTTGCATTTATCTAGTTATTATGGCAATTATTACAAGAATTTATAACTTATCTTTTGAATGATACAATACAACTTTAGCTAATACATTTTTCTTAAGATTTTCAGTAGTTACTCAAATTATTGTTTTCTTTTTATCATTATCACTTGCTTTAAATATTTTTTTTTAGAAAAAAATTATGCAAAAAAGTTAATTATGAAACTTTTATAAATAATAAAAATAGGATTATTTTATCTTTTAGTTTTTTACTTGGTTTATTTTTATTTCTTATTTTATTGATTAATCTTTCAATTGTTTTTATTAACCAAAACTATTTATATTATGATTTCAAAACTCATACATATATAAAAAATCCAATTAACAACCTAAAGATACTAGAATATGCTTATATATTTTTACTAAGAATGATTTTTAATGTCTTATTGACTATATTTATATCTAAATTTCTATTTTCTAAAAAATCAGTTATTATAGTTTTGATTTTGTATTTTATGTTTACTTTAATATTATTTATTATTGGCACACTTTTAACTTTAATTAAACAACCTTATATTGCTTATTGAGTAATAACATCATTATCTTTGTTTTATCCAGAGATAATGAATATACCATTTCAATGAGTTGGCGAATTTAATGGCATTTTAAGAAAAACTTTATACAATAATAATTTTTTAGCATACTTACCTTACTTTTTTTCATTCATATGATTAATTTTATTAATTGTTAAGATTCCTTTTAAAAAGATTAAATTCTAAAAAATTAAAATAAAAAAATGCCTTTTCTAACATTATTTTTTGTTGAAAAATGCATTTATAGAATTATTAAATTTGGAAAATTATTTTGTATTTTTAATTTCCTTAAGTCTTGCGCTTTTGCCCTTTAGACCTCTCATGTAGAATAATTTAGCTCTTCTAACTTTATTTTTTCTAGTAACTTCAATACTTGAGATAAGTGGTGAGTTTAATTTAAATGTTCTTTCAACTCCTACACCGTAAGAATCTTTTCTAACTGTAATTGATTTATTGATACCTTCTCCATAAGAAGCAATAACAAGACCTTCAAACATTTGAATTCTTTCTTTGTTTCCTTCTTTAATTCTTACATTGATTTTAACGTTGTATCCTTCTCTTATTTGAGGCAAATCATCTCTAATTTGGTCTTTTTCTACCATTTCTATTAATTTAGTTCTCATTTTTTATCCTTTCAATAATATCTTTTCTATTCTTTAGCGTTTTTTCATATGCTTTTTCTTTTCTTCATTTTTCAATCAAAGCGTGATTCCCATTTAATAAGACCTCAGGAACTTTTAATCCTTTATATATAGCAGGTTTAGTATATTGAGGAAAATCTAATAAGCCATTTCCTTCAAAACTTTCATTTTCATGACTACCTTTTTTTAAAACTCCTGGTGTTAATCTTGCAATAGCTTCAATCATTAGCATGGCGGGAATTTCACCACCAGTCAAAATAAAATCACCAACTGAAATTTCTTCATCGACAAAGTTTAATACTCTTTCATCAAATCCTTCATAATGACCGCATACTAAAGTAATTTCTTTATGTTTTGCAAGTTCATGAGCTTTTTTTTGATTAAATAGTTTTCCTTGAGGAGATAATAAAATTTTATAACTGTTTTTAACAGTTTCTAGTGCTAAATCGATTGGCTCTACTTGTAAAAGCATTCCATCACCACCACCATAAACTGTGTCATCTACTTTTTGATGTTTTTCTTTTGAAAAGTTTCTGAAATTTATCACATTTATTTCCAAGTGACCAAGTTTAATTGCTTTCGCAATCATACTTTGCTCTTTAAATGCTTTAAAATAATCAGGAAATAAGCTAAGAATATTTATTTTCATATTTTTATTTGTTTTTATTGGCAATATATTTTTGGTAGAAATCTTCTTTTTTTAGTAAAGTTCTTACAGTTTCAGTAGGTTTAGCACCTTCATTTAAATATTTAGTTATTAATTCATAATCTAAATTTAATTTCTTGCTGTGAGGGTCGTAGTATCCTAGACTATCAATAAATTTACCATCACGAGGACTTCTTGCATCAGCGGCAACTATTTTATATGAAGCAGTAAATTTTTTACCTGTTCTTTTTAATCTTAATTTAACCATTAATTTTTCCTTTCTCTTTCTTTATTAGTTAATTAATAAAACTATTTTATCATAAAAAATAAAATGTCAAGCAAAAATACTTGACAGTTAATTTATTTTTTTTGGAAAATGCATAAGGATTAAAAGTTATGGGTGAGTTTTTGTATAATTAAAAAGATATTTATTATTAAATATACGAATTTAAGGAGTAGTAATGAAAATTAAAATTATTCTTGATTCTTCTTCTGGTTTAAATAAAATAGAAGCTGAAAAATTAGGATGAGAGTTGATGCCATTAAGAACTGAAATTAATGATATTTCTTATGAAAATGGTGTTAATATGGATACCTATGAATTTGCCAAAATTTGAAAATCAAATAAAAAAGTTGATGCTCGTACAAGTTGTACACCTCCTGGAGACATTACCAAAATGGTTGATAAATATATTGAAAATTACGACAAAATTATAATTTATCCTATTTCTAAAGAACTTTCTAGTCAATATAGTTTATTGTACAATTTGTACAAAGATAATGAAAAAGTCTACATTGTTCCAAGTAGAAAAATTTCATTTTTGATGGTTAAAGATTTATTAATTCTTGAAGAAGAACTTAAAAATGGTAAATCATTTACTGAAGCAATTAAAGTTTTTGATGAACCTCATGAAAGATTAATTCTAATTCCTGAATTTAATGACGCTTTAGTTAAGGGTGGAAGATTATCAAAAGCCGCAGCAGTTATTGCAAAATTATTAAAAATAGTACCTATTATAAAAGTTGAAAATGGTTTTTTAGAAAAATATGGTATTGGTAGAGTATTTAGAAAAACATTAACTAAAACTTTAAAAGAAATATATGAAAAAGAATATAAAGATGATCAAAATGAAATGAATGATTATCATTTAATAATTATGGATGCCGCTAATGACAATATTAGTGAAATCGCTAAAGAATTAAAAGAAAGCATTGGTTTTAAAAATGCTTATAATTGAATACTTTCAACAGATATATCAGTTCATACAGGTATAGGAGCTATTGCTTTTGCAATTATTAAAGTTCCAAATGTAATAAAAGAAAAGTTCATTTCTTTATTTAAAAAATATTAATTAAAATAACATAAAGTCTAATAATTAAGCTTTATGTTTTTATTTTTAAAAATTTTGCAATTTATCTATGTGTAAATTTATTTATATTTGATAATATACTTATAAATATATATTATTAGGAAACATGGTTATGAGTAAAAGTATTCTTGAAGAATTAAAAATGCGAAATATTTTAAACAATATATCAAGTGAAGACAAATTTAATAATTTAAAAAAAGGTGTAGGGATTTATACGGGTTTTGATCCTACTGCCAAAAGTCTACATTTGGGTAATTATGTACAAATTATTACTTTATTAAGATTTAAACAATATGGATTTAAACCAATCGCTATTTTAGGGGGAATCACTGGAATGATAGGTGACCCTAGTTTTCGAAATTCTGAAAGAAAATTTTTAGATGATGAAACACTTATAAAAAACAAAAATGCCATTAAAAAACAGCTTGAATTTTTTGGTTTAGAAGTAATTGATAATCTTGATTTCTATAAAAATTGAACTATTATTGATTTTCTAAAAAATGTTGGTAAATTAATAAATGTTAATTATTTATTAGAAAAAGAAAGTATTGCAACAAGATTAGCACAAGGATTGAGTTTTACTGAATTTAGCTATCAACTAATTCAAGGTTGAGATTTTAAAACACTTTTTGAAAAAAATAACGTAAAAATTCAATTAGGCGGTAGTGATCAATGAGGAAATATCACTACAGGATTAGAAATTATTAGAAAAATTCATGGCGAAAATGCAGATGCTATTGCTATAACTGCTAATTTGTTGTTAGATGAAAATGGAGTAAAATTTGGCAAAAGCACTGGTGGTGGTTCACTTTGACTTGATAAAGAAATGACTAGTCCTTATTCAATTTATCAATTTTTATTAAATAGATCAGATATTAAAATTGAAGAATATTTAAAATGACTTACTTTTTTAGATGTTAACGAAATAAAAGATATCATGACTAATCATAATTTAGACAAATCTAAACGAATTGCTCAAAAAACATTAGCCTATGAAATAGTTAAAGCAATTCATAGTGAAGAAATAGCTAAAAAATGTGAGGAAATTTCGCAAATTTTATTTTCACAAAATCAAGATAATTTAGAATTAAATCACTTAGAAATGCTAAAAGGTTTTTTAAAAGAATATGATGTCAAAAAAAATGAAACTTTTATTGAAATGTTAAGAAATAATCAAATTGTTTCATCAAATAGAGAAGCACGTGAATTTATTCAAAAAAAATCATTTAGTATTGATAATGAAATTATTGATGATGAAAATTTTATTATCAAGTTTAAGAAATTCAATAATAAATATGCCTTATTAAAAAAAGGCAAAAAAGAATTTATTATCTTAAAAAAAGGATATTAATAAAGGAAATAAAATGGCATACCCCCGTATTATAATTAATGAAACAAAATTTAAAAATAATGTTAAAGTTGCAATTGATATTTGCAAAAAAAATAATATTGAAGTTTTAGCAGTAACAAAAGGTTTTGTGGGCAATAGAAGAATGGCCGAACTTTATTATGAAGCAGGGATAAAATATTTTGGAGATTCAAGATTGGAAAATTTTGAAGTATATAAAGATATTCCAGGACATAAACAAATGCTTAGATTGCCTCAAATTGAAGAAATTCCAAAATTAGTTGAGCTTTGTGATTCTAGCTTAAATGGTGATTTGACTATTATTAAAAAAATTAGCGAATATAGTTTAAAAAATAACAAAATTCATCAAGTAATTTTAATGGTTGATATGGGCGATAGAAGAGAAGGTGTTTTACCAGAGGATGCATTAAAAACAGCTGGTGAAATTATAAAATTAAAAGGCGTTAAATTGATAGGAATAGGTTGCAATTTTGGTTGTTATGGTGCTAGAGTACCTTCAAAAGAAGCAATGAATAAATTTATTGATATTAAAAGAAATATTGAAAAAACATATGGAATAAAATTATTTCATATTTCAGGCGGTAATTCTTTAAGCTTACATATGGTATGAGAAAACACTATGCCAGAAGAAGTAAACTTTTTGCGAATGGGTTTCGCAATGATTTTTGGTACTGAAGATATGTATCGAAAAACTATTCCTGGTATGTATCGTGATACTTTTAGATGTGAAGCAGAAATTGTTGAAATTGATAAAAAAAGCTCATTACCAGAAGGAGCATGTGGTATTGATGCTTTTGGTCATAAACCTGTTTTTGAGGATTTAGGCATAATTAAACGTTTAATTTGCGCTATTGGTAAACTTGACACCATGTTTGATGCCATGTATCCATATGATAAAGATTTAAAAATTTTGGGTGGATCTAGTGATCATTTAATTATTAATGCTCAAGATTCTAAAATTAATTATCAAGTTGGAGATGTTATTAGTTTTGATTTGGATTGAGGAAGCTTACTTTATTTATTTAATTCAAAATTTGTTGAAAAGGTTTTTGAAAAATAATAAACTTCCATAAAAACAATTATCAAGGCACTTGAGTGCCTTTTTTAATAATTAATTTTTTTAAATAAAATAAAAAATCAAGTAAGCATACTTGATGCTACATTGTAATATAAAGTGCAACACTATGAAATAATTTTTATAGGTTGCATTTTTTATATTAAAGTAAATAAAAAAAGAGCAACCTAAATAAAGTGCTTCAAGAGGTTACTCATGATTAATTATAATCACTTAAATTACAAAAATAGAATTATTATTCAAGAATATTTAAATAAAGGTTTTTCTATTAGAAAAATAGCCAAACAAATAAATAAATCACCATCAACAATATCTCGCGAAATAAAACGCAATTTTGATAATGATAAATTAATTTACAATCCAGAAATAGCTAATCAAAAGTCTATTCTCAGAAGTAAACATAGATCTTATTTTTGATATTTTTTAGTAAGAGATAGATATGAAGAATTTATCGATCAATTTGCAGCATTATATGATGGTAAACTTTGAACGGTTGAATCAACTTATTTTTTTATAAAAAATAATATGAGTGTAAATGAATTTGAAATACCATGTTTAAAAACTATTTTTAATTGAATAAACTCTGGTAAATGAGTTTTTAGTAGAAAAGATTTATTAAGAAAAAATTACACAAAAGGAGGAAAACGTTCAAAAACTAATGTTATTGATCGCCTTGTTGGAGCAAGATATATAAAACCAATATGAGCAAGACCAAAAGAAATAAATAATCGATTAGAATTTGGGCATTGAGAGCTTGACTTAGTTTGTGGCAAAAATGTTAGAGGTGCTAATCATATAATCACATTAGTAGAAAGAAAAACAAGGTTTTGTTATGTGGCAGTTATGAAAGGTAAGCATCCTGATAATCTTAATAGAATTTTAAATAATTTAATTGCAAATAATAATATCCCAGTAAAATCGATTACTACAGATAATGGTTTTGAATTTAGAAAAATTGGTTTACTAGCTTACAAATTAAATATATTTGTATATTTTACTGATAAATATGCTTCATGACAAAAAGGAAGTAATGAAAATTGAAATGGTATTTTTAGAAGAATTTTTGCTAAAGGCACTAATTTTAATGAAATTGATATTAATGAAATTCAAATTGCCACAGAAAGAATTAATTTTAAACGTAGAAAAATTTTTAATTGAAAATCCTCATATGCTTTATACGAAAAAGAATTAATAGAAGAATATAACAAAATATTTGCTTAATAAACTAATTTCAAATATACTCAAACACTAATATTCAGTGTATTTTTGTTTTTTAACTTTTGAAAAATATAAAATAAAACATGAAGCACATAGGTGTTGCACTTCATGTTACTTTCTAGCATCAAGTAAGCATACTTGATTTAGGTTCTTGATATGGTGCGCGAGGAGGGACTTGAACCCTCACATCAAAGATATTAGTGCCTAAAACTAACGTGTCTGCCAATTTCACCACTCGCGCATTAATGGTGCCGTCTATAGGACTTGAACCTACGACCTACTGATTACAAGTCAGTTGCTCTACCAGCTGAGCTAAGACGGCACTTTTTTAAGTTGCTTTATTATTATATTAAAAAAAATAGTTTTTCTTAAAAAAGCAATTTATTTATTGAATGATTTTTATTTAAATAAAAAATGAACAAAGATTCTTGTTCACTTCAATGTACATTAAAGGTGTCTTGTTTTAAACAAATGGTGGAGAATGAGGGGCTCGAACCCACGACCCTTGCCTTGTAAGGGCAATGCTCTCCCAACTGAGCTAATTCTCCAATGGTGACCCTAGCGGGACTCGAACCCACGCATGTATGGATGAAAACCATATGTGTTAACCACTTCACCATAGGGCCATAATGGCGCCGACTATTGGGTTCGAACCAACGACCAACTGGTTAACAGCCAGCTGCTCTACCGCTGAGCTAAGTCGGCACTCTATGTGTATTAATGCTTTACTATTATAACTAAAAAAATTATCTTATAAAGAAAATTAAAAATATTTTTAGTGTTTTTAAGAAAAGATAATTATTTGTAAACTTTAGTATAAATTAAAAGTATTTCAAATTGTAATAAAAAATCAAAAATTAAAAACTCAGATAAGAATATCTGAGTAAAAAATTTGTTTTTTATTGTTTATTATCTTTGTGAATTAAATCAACAAGTTTATCATCATTATAATAATCTTCGTATGGAAGTGTTATATCTGGATCTAAACCTGATTCTATTGGCAATAATTTTCCAGTTTTCTTGTCTTTTAATACTGCTGTATTTGGTGAACTTAAAATAGTAGTAGTTCCATCTTCAAAAACAATAGGAAGAATTGCTGACATACCACCACCAGATCTTTGACCAATTGTTTTTGCTATTCCCATTTCTTTAGCAATACTTACTAATTGATTAGCAGCACTAAAGGTGTTAATTCCTGTGTGTACATATCATTTATATTTAGTGTAAGCATCATTTTCGTATTGACCATTACCATCAGTGTCAACGTCAACACCTCAATTATCTTCTCTTCTATTTAATGTATCATATTCACGATTACGAATAGGTCTATCTGTTAAAAATCCTAAAGCAGCGCTCATTGCTGAAACTTGACCACCACCATTTAATGATAAATCCATAACAACATTTTTGATTTCTGGATGTTTAGATATTTCATTCATTGCATATCTCATTAAAATGTGGGTATCATAATTATATCCATCTGCTTTTTTAATGTCTTCATTTGAGCCTGTTTGGAAAACATCAAAACTAATAATTGCTGTATCGCCTTTATATCTTACAATAGGACGTTTTTTTCCTAATTTTTTTTCTCTTAATTCAACTAGTTTTTTTCTTGTTTCATAAAATCTTGTTCTAAAGTCACCATTATATTTAGCACTTTCGGTAGCGACTTTTTTGTCAACTTTATCATAATATGAATAATTGTTCATTCTTGTATGAAGTTCATCTAATGTTTTATAGAAGAATTTTGTATATGCTTCTGAATAAACTTTTGGATCAGTTGAAAGCATTTTGTCTTGTTCATCTTTAGGAATAAATTTTTTAAAATCATCAATTTTTTTAAAGTCTTTTAATCCATAGAAATAATGCATTACAAAGTAGAAGTGGTTCATTGTTGCTTCTCTTTGTTCTTTGGTAGGTTGTGTATTTTGTAATGGACTTGACTTTCTTATTTTGTTAGTAAGTTCAACATCTCTATCATTTAAAGCAAAATTTACTCCATAAAATTTTTGACCATTGAAATAAATATTGTGATAGTTTAAACTACAAAATAGTGTGTTGAATAGTGAAAAAGGCATCAAAATTTTGCCTTGGTGATATAAGATATCTAAGTTAAATTTACTTAAATTAAAAGTTACACCTTTATTATCATCATTTATACTATGTCCATCAACATCTCTTATATATCTTTCATAATCTGTTACCAATGAAGAGTGTGTGAAACTAAAGAAGTTGGTGCTGTTAACTCAAATAGTATTTTTTTCTCAATTGAGTATCATTTTATTTCCACCAACAGTTAAGGTTGCTTCATTTTTGTTTTTATCAATTTTAACTTTGACATCTGAAGCTTTTAAAAATCCCTCAAGTGCTTTTATTGTTGCTAGCATATCAACATATGGACTTTTGCTATCCTTTTTGTAATATGCAGTAAGTTTTTTTGTTTCGACTTTATAATCAGGATCAGTATTTTCGTAATCATATTCTTGTTTAGTGATCTCTGTTGTATCGTCATTTTGTGGTTTTGATGTTTCACCACATGCCGCTGCTAAAACTGGCATAATAGCAAATGTAGTAACTGGCATAATTGTTGTAGCTAAAATTCTTAGTTTTTTGGAATTTGTCATAAATTAATTGTCTCCTTATAATTTTTATTTTATTCTTCTGCAAAGGACTTTTAACAAAAAATATTGAAAAAAATAGCAAAGATTGTTTACTTTTATTCTTTGCTATTTTTTTGTTTTCAAAACAAATTTTACTAGGTTAATAGATATGGTGCTGACTAGAGGACTTGAACCCCTGACCCATTGATTACGAATCAATTGCTCTACCAACTAAGCTAAGCCAGCATTATTAATTTATTTTATCAAATTTAAGTTTTTTAATATGTTTTGTCTTCCTTACAACACTTTATTAGAAATAAAATAACTAAAAAGTAAAAAAGTGGTAACAAATATGCTAGAATTAGGTTGATAGTGGAAAGAAGTGGAAATGTTTGGAAAATATTATCGCCAAATTGATACCAAGAATAGAATAGTAATTCCTTCGAAACTTTTTAAAGAATTGGGAGATACATTTTATATCACACTTGGTTTCGATAAATCTCTAGTTTTAAGAGCTAAAGAAGAATTTGAAAATCTAAAATTTCGCCTAGAAGAAAATAATGGGCTTAACAAAGATTTTCGTGATTTGTCTAGATATATCTTTGGTAATACTGAAGAAGTTCAACCTGACAAATTGGGTAGAATAACATTGCCTAAACATTTCATTGATAAAATCGCTATCACAAAAGAAGTTGTTTTTATAGGGGTTGGAAATACTTGTGAACTTTTTGCAAAAGAAGTTTATGAACAAAAAGAAAACTTTTATGAAAATGAAGAGAATATTGAAATGCTTACTAAGAAACTATTTGAACAAGGAGTTAAATTATAGAAAAACATATTCCAGTTCTTTTATCTGAAGTTGTTGAACAACTAAAAATTAAAGAAAATGGTATATATGTTGATTTAACGCTTGGAAGAGCGGGGCATAGTAAAGAAATTCTCAAAAAATTAACAACTGGAAAATTAATTTGTTTTGATAAAGATAATCAAGCATTATTAGAAAGTAATGAAATTTTAAAGAATATTAATTCTAACTTTACTTTAATTCATAGTGATTTTAGATACTTATCTAATGAACTTAAAAAACTTGGAATAACTAAAGTTGATGGCATATTAGCTGATTTGGGAGTAAGTAGTCCACAATTAGATGACAAATCTAGAGGATTCTCATATTCTCAAAATTCACCTTTAGATATGAGAATGGATTTATCAAATTCTTTAACTGCTAGTGAAGTAATAAATACATTTTCAGAAGATGAAATTGAAAAAATATTGATTGAAAATGCTGATGTAAAATTTGCTAAACAAGTTGCGAAGGCCATAGTGAAAGCTAGACCAATTAATGACTCTTTTTCATTAAATGAAATTATTAAAAATGCTTTACCAGCAAAAATAGTTAGAGAAAAAAATCCTTCAAAAGCAATTTTTCAAGCTTTAAGAATAAAAGTTAATGATGAATTAAATGCATTAGCAGATCTTTTAAGTCAAGTAGCAAATGTGTTAAATAAAGATGGAAAGTTATTAGTAATTACTTTTCATTCAAAAGAAGACGCAATTGTAAAAAAATATTTTCAAAAGCTTAATTATAAAGATCCAAAACTTAATCGTTTACCAGTAAATGAAACAAAAATGTGACATCAAAAAATTATTTATCCTACTGATAAAGAAATTGAACAAAATAGACGGTCACGAAGTGCCAAATTAAGAGTAATAACAAAATTGGAATAAAAAATGAAAAAAATTATTATCACTACATTAAAGTTTGCAAATAATAAATTAGAAATAGAAGCAGTTGAACAAACTAGTTTCAGTAATTTTGTTATTTACAAAGATAGTGTTAATACTTTGTTTTCAAATTTAAAAGAACTTAAATTATTTGTAAAAAATGCAAAAGAGAATATTGAAAAGCAAATTTTAGGAAGAATTTCTGAAATTATTGTGTTAGTTTCTCGTGACAACTTTACAAAATTGACAATAAATTCATATTTATATCAAAAATCTTTTCTTATAAGAAAAAATGAATCATTAAATGAAGTGAAATATTCTTTAGAAAAGCATATTCAAGAACAATTTAAAATATCAAATAGATTTATTATTGATCAAAAAACACATTCTGAAAACATTATTAAAAATGTTAATAATTCAGTATTAGAAGTAAAAAAAATAATTTCATCATTAGACAATAATGTTGTTAAACAAATCTTCAGTATTTGTTCAGTTAATGATTTAAACATTGCAAAAATTTGCATGTTTGATGAATTACAAAAAATAAATTTTTTAACTTCTTCAAAAAATAATATTTTTATTGAACTTATGGAAGATGCATTCAAAATTAGCTTGTTTTCTGATAAGACAATGCTAAAAATAGAAACTTTTCCTTTTGGTAAAAATTTACTTGATAATGATATTGTTAAAAAAATATCAATGCCTCTTAATGAATCAAACTATTTAACTTCATTAATATTTAATAATGAGATTAATTTAGTTAAGAAATTAATCAAAGAAAACGGTTTACTTAATAAATGTGTTGATGATTTTTATGAATTTTTATTCAAAAAAATAAGCGAATTTCTCCAAAATCTTAATCTTAATCAAATTAAAATTAATCTTTGCAACGAACTTGCTAAAAATGAAGATTTTAAATTTTTGCTTTCTAAAACAATAAATTCTAACCAAGTTTATTTTTTAAACCAAAGTAAAGCAAAAATAAGTAATGAATTAACTCAATTAATTGATACTTTAAACCCTAAAGAAGTTTCAATTGAAAAAACAAGAGAATTTATTACTACTGAAATATTTACTATTGAAAGTAATGTTCTTCAAAATATGAAAATAAATAAAAGGAAACCTTTATTTATATAATATAGTAAGTGAAACGAGGTAAGAATGAGTAATAATGGTTTTGAGTATAATCCTGTTGCACAAATTAAGGTAATAGGAGTTGGTGGTGGTGGAAATAATAGCATTAAAACTTTATTGGGTACGAAGTTAGATGGATTAGAATTTATTATTGCCAATACAGATCGACAAGTTTTGGAGCAATATGACCCTAGTGTAGTTTTACAATTGGGCGATAAAAAAGGTTTAGGTGCTGGTGCACGTCCTGAAGTAGGCCGCGAGGCAGCTTTAGCAAGTGCTGATGAAATTAAAAACCGTTTAAAGGGTGCTAATTTAGTAATTATCACTGCCGGAATGGGCGGAGGAACTGGCACTGGTGCTAGTCCTGTAATTGCAAAAATTGCTAAAGAATGTGGCGCATTAGTTGTTGCCATTATTACTACACCTTTTGATTTTGAAGGACCAAAACGCTCAAAAATTGCTCAACAAGGAATTGAAGAAATTGTTAAAGTTGTTGATTCTTATATTGTAATTTCAAATAATAAATTGTTAAAACAATATGGAAATATTTCATTTAATGATGCTTTTACTTGTGCCAATAATGTTTTAAAACAAACAATTAGAACATTGGTAGATGTAATAGCAGTTCCAGGAGTTATTAATTTAGACTTTGCTGATTTAGAAACCATTATTAAAGATAGTGGTGAAGCTGTTGTTGGTATAGGAACCGCATCAGGTGATGATAGAGCAACAAAAGCAATTACTAGTGCTATTAGTAGTCCAATTCTAGAATCAAGCATTGTTGGTGCTAAAGATGCAATCGTTTACTTTGTGGCAAGCAGTCAAGTAACCTTGAATGAAATTCAAGGAGCACTAAATGCAATGCGTGGACTTGTAGGAGAGGATATTAATATTATTTTTGGTTTAACAGATATTGTTTCAGAAGAGAGCAATAAATTAGGAGAAATTTACGTTTCTGTTATTGCTACTGGTCTTCGTAAAGGAGCCCCAAAAGACACTGATGCCATTCAAAAAGAAATTGCTGAAGGCATAAAAAACAGTGATATAGAATATGAGAACGAACGAACTAGAGAATTTTTAGTACAAAACGGACCTTATATTCCTAATGATTTCTCTTCTAATAAAAGAGAAAACAATTACAGTGAAGATATGGCAGAAATTTTTAAGAAAATTTAGATGATGTTAGAAATTTAAATCCTTAAATATAACTATATTTTACTAAGGAGCTTTTGCTCCTTTTTTTATTTTTGTTTAATTATATAATTTATAATTTTTCTAATTATGTATAAATTTTTTTGCAATAAAAAAGAAGATAACCATTTTGTTTTAAACCATGAATTACAAATGCATTTTAAAGTTGCTAGAATAAAAAATGAAGAATTTTTAATTAATTATCAAAATGAATTTTATAAATGTATTTATATTTTTCCAGATCGAGCATTAATTTTAGAAAAAACTAATATTGATAATGAATACCCATTTAAAATATATGTTGCTTTACCATTAATTAAACAAAGTAATTTTGAAATAGCTTTACAAAAAATAACAGAATTAGGAGTTAGTGAAATTTACCCTTTTGTTTCACAATATACAGACAAAACTAACTTAAAAATATTGGATAAAAAAGAAAGATATTTAAAAATAATAAAAGAAGCAGCACAACAATCATTTAGAAATAAAATTCCTATTTTACATGAACTCAAATCATTTGATGAAATTATTTCTTTACCAATTGATAATAAATTTTTAGCATATGAAAAAGTAAAAAATTTACCATTAACAGATATTCAAAAAGATATTTTATTTATAGTTGGCCCAGAAGGTGGCTTTAATTTATTAGAAATTAAAAAAGCAAAAGAAAAAAATGTTAAAATAGTTTCATTGACCAAGAGTATTTTACGTGCTGAAACAGCAATAATTTATATGCTAAGTAGATTAAAAATTTAATATAAATAATATGTATTTATGTTATAATGCTTAAGCATTTATATTTTTAATTATAGAAAAGGATAAGAAAGTATGCGTCAAACGACAATTATTAAAAAAGAATTAGTTGACAAAAAATGATACATCATTGATGCAAAAAACGTACCCTTAGGTAGACTTTCAACACTTGTAGCTTCAACTTTAAGAGGTAAAACTAAACCATCATTTACACCAAATGTGGACATGGGCGACAATGTAGTTGTTATTAACGCAAAAGATGTACTTTTAACAGCTAAAAAAGATGAAAATAAAATTTATTATCACCATACAGGATACCCTGGTGGGTTAAAACAAATTAAAGCTAAGGATCTAAGAGTTAAACACCCTGAAGCATTAGTAGAAAAGGCAGTAAAAGGAATGCTACCACGTACTGCATTGGGACGTAAGCAATTTAAAAACTTATTTGTTTATGCTACTGAAGAACACAAACAACAAGCACAACAACCAATGAAATTGGAGGTTAAATAATAATAACTGAAAAAGTTAGATATTATGGTTTGGGACGTCGTAAATCATCAATAGCTAGAGTTTATATTGTTCCAGGAAAAGGCTTATTTACTATTAATACTAAAGAAGCAAAACAATATTTAAATTCAGATATTTTAATAAAAGATGCCTTAAGCCCTTTTGTTGTTACAGAAACAGTAAACAAATTTGATATTATTGCCAATGTTAATGGTGGTGGATTAACTGGACAAGCTGGTGCTATTAGATTAGGTATTGCCCGTGCATTATTAGAAGCTTCAAACAACGAATATCGTAATAAATTAAAAGATGCTGGATTCTTGACAAGAGATGCCCGTGTTAAAGAACGTAAGAAATTCGGATTAAGAAAAGCAAGAAGAGCAAGACAATTCTCAAAACGTTAATTTATAATAAAATAAAAATAGCAGGTTTCCTGCTTTTATGCGAGCGTAGCTCAGCTGGTTAGAGCACACGACTGATAATCGTGAGGTCGATGGTTCAAGTCCATTCGTTCGCACCATTTCAAGAAATTGACTATAAAAAGAACACTAGTTATGTGTTCTTTTTATTTTTTCATTTTAATTAAATACTAAAAATTTAATATGATAATATTACTCATGCGGAGTTAAAATATGTTTTTTAAATTAAGTAAACCAAGAGGAATTTCCAGTTTTATTGCTATAAAAAAATTTGCTAAAGAATTAAATATCAAAAAAATTGGGCATGCTGGAACATTAGATCCACTTGCAGAAGGATTATTAATTGTTGCCACTGACTTTGACACAAAATTATTATCTTTCATAACTCATGATGATAAAGAATATTATGTTAAAGCTTATTTAAATAAAAGTAGTGCTAGTTTTGACGAAGGAACAGAAATACGAAATTTAGAGAATAAGCATATTAAAGAAAGCGAATTAAAAGATGCTTTAGAATATATAAAAAATCAAGAAAAGCAAACTCCTCCTATTTTTAGCGCTAAAAAAATAAATGGTGTAAGAAGCTATAAGTTAGCAAGAGAAAACAGAGAAATTACATTAAAAGACCAAAAAATTAAAATTCATTGAATTAACCTAATTCAATTTGATTATGAAGAGCAAAGTTTTACTGTTGAAATTAAAGTATCAAAAGGCACTTATATTAGAAGTTTAATTCATGATATTGGTATTTATTTAAATACTGATGCTTGTGTAAATATTTTAAAACGTACAAAAATAGGCAGCATTTCTTTAGAAAATATTAAAAAATATTCTGAAATTACAAATTTGCATGAACTTTTTAATGTATCATTTTACATGCTAGATAAAAGCAATTTAGCTCTAATAGAAAAAAATAATTCAATGCAATTAGTGAAATTAATTGCACCTAAACAAAATACTTTTATTACATATAAAAATAAAATAATGGGATACATTTTAGTAGAAGATGAGAAGATAAAACTTATCAAAATTTTTTCTAACCGAGTTAATGAAGTGAGGTAAAAATGATTAAATATAAAGTTATAGTTTTTGATGTTGATGGAACATTGCTTCCTTTTGGAGTAGATGAACTTACACCTAGAATGAAAGAAATGTTTGAAAAATTAAAAGCAAATGGTTATATTAATGTTTTATGCTCTGGAAGAGATATTTTCACAATAGGAAAGCAAATAAACAATCCTTATGTAGATTATTTTATTGGAGCTAATGGAACATTTATTTTGGATTTAAAAACTAATCAATATGTTTTTGAAAGAACAATAAAATACCAAGATTACCTTAAATTTTATGAATATGCAATAGAAAACCACTTACCTTTTTCATTTGTAGGTGATAAATTTGGTTATTACAATAATCTATTCAATATTGATCATTGATTTTACCGCCCTTATAAAGATAAATTTATTTCAGTAGAAGATTTTGAAAAACATAATGATAAAAATTATTTAATAACTGTTACTTCAAATGAACCAAATGTTTTAGCACAAAAATTGACTCGTTTTTTTGAAGATAATAAACTTGATTTATGAGTTTTAGCTCAGTGAGAAGGAGGACTATTTATTTCAGCAAAAGGAATAACAAAAGCAATAGGTTTAGAAGTTTTGGCCAAAATTTTAAATTGTACTCTTGAAGAAATGGTGGCATTTGGAGATAGCGGTAATGATATAGAAATGCTAGAATCAGTTGGTTTAGGCATTGCTATGGGAAATGGTGAAGATAATACTAAAACTGTAGCTAAGGAAATATGTTTACCCGTTACAGAAGATGGTCCTTATTTTAAATTAAGAGAGAAAGGATTTTATAACTAAAATTAAAAATAAAAATTCAAGACAACTTTTGTACTTGAATTTTTTTATTATTTAAATATTATTTCCTAATATTTAATGTTTTAATTGTTTCTAAATAAACTGGATAGTCAGTCATTTTTAAGTGATTTAATAAAGCTTTACGTAAATTAACTTTAGCAATAAAACCACGCATTGAATGTAAATCATTTTTGTTTTTTTCAAAATGTTTTTTTAATGATTCGATATCTTCTGTTAGGATAGCTATTTGTACTGGTAAATAACCTGTGTCTTTAGGATTTCTACCATATTTTTTTGTTAATTCGGCTTTCTTTTCTTTTGAAACCATTTATATATTCCTTTCATAACCTAGCAATAATCTTAATTATTACCAAGATATAATTTTTTAAATCAATACAAATTATAACTTATTTTAAAAAAATAAAATTGTTCTTAATTTAATATTTTTAACCAAAAAGACCATAAGGTAAAATAATTTTTTTTGTGTCTAAATTAATTTTAATTTTTCTACAATAAGGCAAAATAATATGTGGTAAAGCATGACCAAAGTTTAAGTTATAAATAATTGGTAAATTATATTCTTTAGTTTCTTCTAATAAAATTTCTTTATATTCTTCATAATATGTTTCATCGATTGGTTTTCCCACAATTAAACCTTTTATTACTTTAAAAACACCCATTTCTTTAAAACTTTTTATCATTCTTTTGTATAAGTCTATTGAACTTTTAGTTTCTGCAGTTTCTATAAACATTATTTTATTTTTTCAATTTTTAATCTTAGGAAATATTGAGTATTTTTCAAATATTTCTTTTTTATCAATTGAAGCATTTATATCAATTATTGAATATAGACTTTCAAGACATCCTCCCAAAAGTTTTCCTGATATTATTCCATCTCCTCTTAATATTTGAAAACCTTTATTATCAATATGAGAAATTCTAGGTATTCCTATTTGTGCTTCGGAATAATCTTTTCTATCTTCATATCAAATATTACTTGAAGTAATTTCTAATTTCTTTTGTTTAGTAAATAAATTTTCAATATTTTTCTTTGTAAAAGGCAAAATATTTCCTTCGTGCTCGGCAAAATCGACTAAAAAGTTAATACCATAATATGTTTTTAAGCCAATTTTATTGAAAAATAAATGATTAATAGTGGAATCTGAATAACCTAAAAAAATTTTTGGATGTCTTTTTACGTATGAAATAAAATGTTTATCTTCAAAAAGATAAGGTAATACTTTATAAGTATCAAAACCCCCGATAGCACATAAAATTGCTTTAATACTATGATTATAAAAAGCCATTTTTAAATCATTGGCTCTACCTTCGGGGTTATTTTCAATAAAACTTATTCCTTTTAAAGAATTGGGCATAAAAATAGGTTTTAAGCCCAATTCTTTAATATTTTTTATTCCTAGCTCTCTTTGCTTTGTTAAATATTTTTCTCCTAAAATACCTGAAGATAAACTAACAATAGCAATTTGATCACCTTTTTTAAGATGTTTCATAGTTATTTTACCTTTCTTGAGAAATATGATATTGCTTCATTAACATCATTATCATAAATATTATTATCTTCTTCTGCTGATATATTTCTTAATAAATCCTCAAACTCAATAAATACTTCTTCATATTTTGAAGGAGCAATTTCTAAATCTAATAAATATATTTGGCAATTATCATTCTTATTTTTATTAATTAAACAAAGTCCATGATATTCATAATTTTTAATTACAACGTTTACTAAATAAATTCCGGATTTTAACCTTGTTAAATTATTTGGATATTCAAAATTAAATTTATTTAAGTTGATAATAAAACTATATTTTTCTATCAATATGCTATTAATTGTTTTAATATCACCTTCTTCAATTAATTCATTAATTAAGGTTGATGAAATTTTTCTTTTATTTATCTTTTTTTCAGAAGTTACTATTAATGAAAAATGTTTCTTTAGCAAATTAGGATTTCCTTCTTTATTAAAACCGAATCTAAAGTCTGGTCCGCATATTACATTAGTAACATTAATTTCTTTTAATTTATCTATAAATTCTTTAGCTTCAATATTTTTAATTTCGTTGTTAAAATCTATAATAAAAATATAGTCAAATTCTAAGTTTAACAAAGTGTATAATCTCACTTTTAGTTGAAAAGCTTTTTTATTTAAAATTTCTCCTTTTTTAATAGGATTTTTAAATATAATAATTGCTGTTTTTAAATTAGGATTTTGAATTTTTAATGATTTGGCTTCTTTAATTAGTAAATAGTGTCCTAAATGCAAAGTTTCAAAAGATCCTAAGCACATAACTAGAGGATCATTTATTTCTATTTTTTTATTAAGATCTCAATTAAAAATTTTCATAGTTTAATTTTACTAAATTAATAAAAGATGATTTTTCTATTTTTTATCAAACAAGATTTTATATTTACCATAGCCTTCTTTTTCTAAATCATTTTTTGGAATAAATTTTAAAGAAGCGGAGTTAATACAATATCTAAGACCACCTTTTTCTTTTGGCCCATCATTAAATACATGTCCTAAATGTGAGTTGGCATTTTTGCTTTTAACTTCTACTCTAATCATATTATGCGAATAATCATTTAATTTAACAATGTCTTCATTATTAATTGGTCTACTAAAAGCAGGTCAACCACAACCCGAATCATATTTATCTTCTGATTTAAATAAAGGAGTGCCATCAACTATATCGACATATATTCCTTCTTCAAAATGTTTATCATATTGATTTGAAAAGGGTTCTTCAGTAAAACCTTCTTGTGTTACTTTATATTGCAATTCTGTTAAAGAATCTAGATTTTTCTTCTTATTTTCCATGTTTATTTTCCTCTTGTATATTTTATTTTTAATCAAAATAAGGATTTGAATTATTTATTATTTTAAATAAAAATATTCTTAATAATGATAATTCATCATAAGTCGATATTTTTTTATTATTGACATATACATTATCAATATTTTTGAACATAAAATAATTCAATTTGTATGCTTGAAATTTGTTTTTCTTAAAACAAAAATTTTTAATTTTAGTTAGATCAAATTTTTTATAGGGACTATTTTTTTGACCTTTAAATTCAATAATTATTTTTTCGTTTAATGTTTTAATAAAATCATTATTTGATGAATCATTATTTTGTTCTTTAAAGTATGGAGTTTCCAATCTATCGACAATATCTATTAATTGAACCATATTTTTATGAACATTTAATCTTAATGATTTGGATAATATTAATAAAATTGACATAGGAAACAAAATGTTTATTAAAAAAGAAAGGTATCTAAAAATATAATTTATCCCTAAATCAATTCTTATCATAGTTATTCCAAATAAATAATTTGATAAAAAAAGTGGGATCATTAACAAACAATATCAACCGCCATTAATTAAAAATAATTTTTTAAAAAATTTTTTAGAAATAGCTAATTTATTTTTTTCTAAAAAATCAATTGCTTCCATAGTAAAAAACATAATTTTATCAAAGATTATCTTTTTAAAAAATAATGTTCATAGTATTGAAAATAATATTATTACCGCTCATAATGAATAAATAAAGATTTTTCAATTCATTTTATTGTTCCTCTCTAAAATTTTCAATAATTAAATATCGTAAATAACTAATCTGTTCTTTATCAAGATATTCTTTTTTTAATTTTAATTTCAATGGTTCGCTACATAAAAATAAATCAATAAATTCTACTTTTTCATTAAAAGAAGTTTTCTTTTCTAAAATTGCTTTTAATTTCTTGAAATTAGGAAATATAACTGGTAAAACTTTTCTATCTTCTTGCATATAAATAATTTTTATTTTTTTAGTTTCAACATATTTTTTTACTATCTGAAATTTTTCATCTTTTAAATTTATATTATCTATATTTAAAAAATATGGTTCAAATTTATTTTGTTTAATTGAATTAATGTAAATGTTATATTTCTTTCTTAATTTGGATGTTTTTAATAATATGTCTATTGTTAAAATAGAAATAGTTATTAAAATCATAATTGATATAATTAAATTTGCAATTAGTATTTCAATATAAAATTTTTCGCTATAAACATAGCTATCTAAAAAAACAAACAGGAATATAAAAACTATATCAATAATGAATGCTAATAAAATGAATATATTAGAAATTTTTCATTTTTTAAAATATTTATTTAAATTTAAATTCACATATAATTTGCTTTTTAAAAAATAATTTACATTATTAAAATAGAATGAAATATATCTAATATTAAAATAAAACATTATGCCAATGAAATGCATAATTACTATAATAATAGGTAAAAATATCATTTTAACCTAAATTATCAATTAGTATTTTGTTTGGCAGTGTTTTAATATATCATTCTTTTAATTTTGAATTATAAACTTTTGTTAAACCTAATAAATTTAATTTAATTTTCGAATAAGATAATAATTCTTCTAATGTAAAAATCTCTTGAGTTTTCAAGTTTTTAAATTTCATATTTTTTCCACCGACACCGCCTTCATTATAAGGTCCGGTTTGTTTAGTTTCATCTACAACACTTCATTTTATATGTTCAATATTTTTTAAGTAGTTATTTATTTCAATTGTTTTTTTATATATAATTTTTTGATTTTTAATTGTGTTTTTCATTTCTTCTACAGAATCTATACAGGATTTAATATCAAATGACGCACCTATAAATGAATATATAGCGCTTGATACTCCAGTCCATACCTTTGTAGGAAATTTATAACTTAATAAATCTTGCATAGCTCCTAACATAGAAATTCCTAGCCCTAAAGAATCAACTATTCCAAATTTAGTAAATTGTAATTCTTCAAACATTTTTATGTTTTCAATTATTTTTTTAACTTTCAAACCTAAGTCATGAATTGATCTTTGTAATCACGCTGCTACAATACCACAAACTGCCGTTGCAACACTAAATGTAGTTGCAATTGGAATAAGTGCTGGGCAAAAAAGTGACGCTATTGAAAATGCTCCAGCAGAAATACCAAAAGTTGCAGACAAACCTATGATTATACTTCTTGCTTGTTGTAACTTTTTAATTCTTTCTTCAACTGGTAATAATTCATTTTTCATTATCGATAAAAGTTTAGTATATTCTTTAAATTCATACTCAACAGTTTTTGAATTTATTCCATCTAGATTTATTTCACCAACTTCTGTTTTAAATCTTTTGTAGTATGAATAACCAATTTCTTTTAATTCTTTTAATTCCTTTTTGAATTCCTTTTTGGTTTTAACTAAATTTTTATAAAAATTTGTATAGAATTTTTCGGTTTCATTTTCTAATTTTTCATTATTAAGCAATTCTTTTATGTTTTTATAATATTGAGGAAATTTTATAGAAATTTTGTTTAATAATTCTTTAAAAAAGTTTTTTATTCTCTTGTCATTATTACTTTTAAATTTTTCTAAAATTTTTCTTGATGAATCACTTTGTTTATTAAATACATCGTTAAGATTTATATTGTATTTTTTAGCTTCATTCTCAATAAAATTCAATAAATCCTTATGATTTTCATAGTCATTATAATTGACTACATTTTTTATAACTTTCGAAATTTTTGTTTCAATATTCTCAATTGTTTTGATTTCATTTAAAACTAACATATTCTTTATTCTCTCTCTTTATTAATTATTTGATATTAATTTTATTTTAGTACAAAATTTAAGTGTTTCAAATATTTTAATTTTAGTAATAAAAAAAGAAAAAGACTATTGCTAGTCTAAATCGTAACTTTCATTTAAGAAAAATTCTTTTAATTTCTTTCTTTTTTGTGGGTGTTTTAGTTTTCTAATAATTTTTGTTTCTAATTGTCTCACTTTTTCTTTAGTAATACCCATTTCTTTAGCAAGTTCATCTAAAGTATGTGGGCGATATTTATTACCATTAGCATCTTGGCCAATTCCATAACGTTTTCTAATCAAAATATTATCTGCAGGATCTAAACTATTTTCCAACATTTCGTTTAGGATAATTCCCAATTCTTGTTGACTTGCATAATCAGTTGGACTAACTACGGTTTCATCTTTAACAAAATCTGAAAAACTAGAATTTTCTTCTTTTCCAATATTTTTATCTAAACTAATGGGGTCAACATTAATTTTTCTAATATATCTTACTTTTTCTCCAGTAAAATCACCACCATATTTTTTGGCAATTTCATCATCACTTGGTGGATATCCTAATTCTTGTTGTAATTCTCTTTCTATTTTTAAAATCTTATTAATGGTTTCCACCATGTGAACTGGTACTCTTATTGTTCTTGCTTGGTCTGCTACAGCTCTTGTAATTGCTTGTCTAATTCATCAAGTAGCATAGGTTGAAAATTTAAATCCCTTATGATAATCATATTTAGAAACAGCTTTCATAATCCCTGAGTTACCTTCAGAAATTAAATCAATAAAACTAAGACCACGGTTTTTATATCTTTTTGCATTATTAATTACTAATCTTAAATTTCTTTTAACTAGCATATCTCTAGCTCTTTTATAACGATAATAATTATTTGCATTTTGCGCTTGTTCCATTTTTATAGCTAAATCTTTTTCTTCTTTAGGAGTTAAAAGCTTTCCATATTTTCCAATTCAACGCATGTATCATTTAACAATATCGTTAGTTTCAGTTAACTTATTAGCTAAAGCATTTTCTTCTTTTAAAGTAAGTTGTTGGTCATCTAATTTAATTTCATAAGTGTCGTATTCTTTTAACAAACTTTCTGCTTCGAATTCATCACCTTCTTCAATATCTGGGTGAATTTCTTTAATATATTGGTCATCATCAGATTCTAAATCTTCGTCATCTAAATCAGATACATCACTATCATCATCATGATGTTTGATACTATCATCATATTCAGAATCGACATCTAAATCTTCATCATCTACTTCTTCGTCTTCTAGTTCTTTTAATTGACTTTCATCAAACTCTTCATCATCTTTAATTTCATCTACTGAATCAGAATCTTTTTTTTGAATTGCATCAAAAAAAGCAGTTTCATCTACATCTTCATCATCACCAAAATCAACATCCATTCCTAAAATACCTTCATCCATTAGTCTTTCGAACATGGCATCAGTATCTTCATCTTCAACTGATATTTTCTTTTTGTCAAGTAATGAAAATATTTCTTCTTGAGTAAAAGAAGTTTTATTTTTATTTTTTTTCTTTGCTTTAGCGAGTTCCTCTTTAATCTCATTAATTACAATATCAAGTGATTTATCTTTTATTTCCATATTTCCTCATTATTTTGTTAAAAGTTCTTTATGTTCATATGCTCTATCTTCAGTTATTGAGTTGATTTTTCTATCAAATTCTTCTTGGGTTAAAATTTTGTTAAAATTTCCTATTTTAGTGAGCAAATTTAAATAAATGTTTTTTGTATCGTTATCTAAATTTTGGTCTTTTTTTATTATTGTTACTAAATTAACCTCACTAATACTAGATTTATCAAGTTTTAAAGTATAACATATTAATTTTTTAATGTTTAAAGTTTCTTCATTATCATCTGGTAATTTAATAAAATCTTCGTCTTTTCATTTATTTAAATAAGTGGGTTGATTTAATATTGTTTTAAGAATAAGATTAGAAAGAAGATTTCTACCAATAATATTTCTCATTTGTTCTTGACTTTTTCAGTTAAGATTTACATTATTTTCATGTCATAAGGGTGACTCAATAATTGGGATATTTTCATTATTAACATTGTTATAAGCTTTTGTTTTTTTGTTATTGTTATATTGACTATTTTTAAAATTAGGATCACTAGGAAAATTTGGTTTTTTAAATTTTTCTTCTAATGTTCTATATAGATTTTCATCCAAAATTTTATTAGTAAGTAATTTGTTTTTGAAAAATGCTTGGTTAACATCATTTAAATAGTAAATAAATTCAAACATTTTTTGATAGATTAAATTTTGCTTTTCTATGCTTAAGGAACTATTTTTATACTTTAGAATATATTCATTTTCTAAATATTTAACCAAATCAATTTTTTCATTAATTATTTTTGTTAAGGTTATGCCTTTATCTAAGTTATAAAGTTCATCGGGATCTTTATTTAAAGTATTTATAACAAAATTTATTTCAATATTAAATTCTTTAGCATGACTTAAAATTATTTTTAAATTTTTATTTGTAGCATTTATTCCAGCCTCATCATTATCAAAAAATAAAATTATTTTATTATTTTTTAATAAAAGCAAATGTTTTTTAGTAAAACTAGTACCCATTAATGCAATAACATTTTTAAAATTAGCTTTATGTAAGGCTATGCAATCAAATTGCCCTTCTACTAAATAAACTTCTTTAGTTTGATTTATATAAGGTTTAGCATTATAAAAATTAAAAAAAGTTTCGGCTTTTTTAAAAATTGCAGTTTCTGAGGAATTTAAATATTTATTAGAACTCTTATTTGTAATATCCCTACCAGAGAAAGCAATAATTTCTCCAGTTTCATTTTTAATGGGAAACATTAATCTATTATTAAAAAAATTAACATCATGATTACTATGACTTATTAAAGAAGAATTTGTAATAGCAAAATCATTGAATCCATGTTGTTTTAAATATGAATATACACTTAAAGTTTCACTAGCAAATCCTATTTCAAATTCTTTTATTAATTTTTTATTCAAATTTCTCTTATCAATAAATTCCTTTAAACTTTTATCTTTTGAGGTAATTAATTGATATTGAAAATAATCATTAACTGTTTTATTAATATCTAAAAGTCATATCTCTTCTTGACTTAAATTACTATTATTTTCATAAATTTTAAGATATGAACTAATATCGATATTAACCTTAGTAGCCAAAATCTTCAATGCTTCTAGTGAAGAAATATTCTTAATATATTCAATAAATTTTAAAGCATTACCACTTTTTCCACATCCAAAGCATTTAAAAATTCCTTTTTCTGGGCTTACCATAAAAGAGGGGGTTTTTTCACCATGAAAGGGACAACATGCCCTAAAATTTTTACCTTGTTTTGATAAGGAAACATACTCTGAAATAACATTAATAATATCTGTTTTACTTAAAACTTCTTCTCAAATATTTTTACTATCCATTTATTTCCTAACTTATTTTTTAAACTTATTTAAATAAAGTGTTATTTCATTTATATTAATTCTTTCTTGAATCATGCTATCCCTATTTCTAATAGTTACAGTATTATTTTCCAAAGATTCAAAATCAATGGTAATAGCAAATGGTGTTCCAATTGCATCTTGGCGGCGATAACGTTTACCAATTGATCCTGTTTCATCATAAATTAATCGGAAATTCGTATTTTTTAATAATTCATCATATATTTTTTGAGCATGTGGTGCTAGTTTTTTTAATAAAGGAAAAATAGCTAATTGATAAGGTGAAACATTAAAATCTAATTTTAAAACTATTCTTTCATCATTTTTGTCTAATTTTTCTACTTCATAACTATCAATAAGTAATGCTAAAAGTAAACGATCAAGTCCTATTGAAGGTTCAATAACATAAGGAACAACCTTAGATCCATCTTCTTGTAAATATTCAAGCGATTCTTGAGAAAACTTCATATGTTGACTTAAATCATAATTTCCTCGATTAGCTATTCCTAATAATTCTCCTCAACCAAATGGAAAAAGATATTCAATATCACTAGTCCCCTTTGAATAATGACTTAATTCTTCTTTTTCATGAGGTCTAATTCTAATATTTTCTTTTTTTAGTCCTAGTAAGATGATAAATTCTTGACATTTTTGAATTCAATATTTGTAAAATTTTTCACTTTCATTTTCTAAACAAAAATATTCTAATTCCATTTGTTCAAATTCTCTAGTTCTAAAAATGAAATCTCTTGGGGTTATTTCATTTCGAAAACTTTTTCCAATTTGACCAATTCCAAATGGTAATTTTGCTCTCATTGTTCTTGTTACATTTCTAAAATTAACAAAAATACCCTGAGCAGTTTCAGGTCTTAAATAAGTAATAGAAGCAGCATTATCGATTGCTCCTAATTGAGTTTTAAACATCAAATTAAATGGTCTAATAGTAGTTCAATCACATTTATAGCCATCATATTCTTTAACTTTATTTTTAATAATGCTTTCTAATTCTTCAAATGTAGTTTTTTCTACATTTATTTCTGGGAACAAGTCTTTTACTATATGATCTGCCCGATATCTCTTTTGATTAACTTTGTTTTCTATTAAGTAATCAGAAAAATTATCTAAATGACCACTAGCTTTTCAAACATTAGCATTCATAATAATTTTAGAGTCAATTTGATAATTTTTTTCTCTGGTTATAAACTCTCTAATTCAATATTTTTTTATTTCGTTTAACATTTGAATTGCAAGTGGGCCATAATCTCAAGTATTAATCAAACCACCATAAATTTCCGAATTTTGATAGACAAAACCAGAAGTTTTTAAATGATTAATTATTTCTTGAATATTTTTTTGTTTATTATTCATATATAATTTCTCCCACACCGAAAATGATAAAACAACTTATAATTTTAGCACATTTTATTTAAAAAATAAATAGAAGCTCTTTTAAAATGCAAAAACAATTTGAATTTACATTAAAACTTTGATAATATTATTACCATTTTTGGGTAATTGATACCAAAGTTTACTTGAAATTATTTTTATATGTTAAAATTAATTACCATTTAATCAATTTAAGGAAATTTATGTGTTTTTATTTTTTAAAAAATAATGAATATATCTAATAAAACAATATGAACATTAATTAAATTTGGTTGTTTAGTTTGCTATTTAATTATAGCCATTATGCTATAAAGTAAATATACCATTTTATATAATGCAAAATAAAAACATTTATAATTAGTTAATATGTTAGATTTTATACAAAAAAGAATGCAAAAATCAATGGATAAAATTAATAAAAAAATGTCCATTAATGAAGAAGATATTTTAGAAATTTTAAGAGAAGTAAAGCTTGCATTATTAGAAGCTGATGTTAGTTTAGAAGTAGTAAAATTATTTACTAAACAAGTTAAAGAAAAAGCATTAGATAGCAAAATTATTGGAAAACTTAACCAACAACAAACAGTTATAAAAATCTTTAAAGATGAATTAACAAATATCTTAGGAAAGAAAACCTGTGAAGTAGAACTTAAAAAAATTCCTACAAAAATTATGATGGTAGGATTACAAGGTTCAGGTAAGACTACAACAGCAGCAAAATTAGCAACTTTTTTTAAAAAGAAAAAATTATGCCAAAATCCTCTTTTAGTAGGTGACGATATCTATCGTCCTGCAGCAAGAGAACAACTAAAACAATTAGCTAATCAAACGCAAACAGATTATTTCACTCATGATGAAAATAATGCGGTTTTGATTGCTAAAAAAGCTTTAGAGTTTGCAGAAAAAAGTAAAAATGATTTAATTATTATTGATACTGCAGGTCGTTTAGCAATTGATGAAATATTAATGCAAGAATTAAGGGATATTAAAAAAGAAATACACCCTGATTATATTTTCTTAGTTGTAGATGCAATGAGTGGTCAAGATGTTATTAATGTGGCAAAAATATTTCACGAAGAATTACAACTTAATGGAACAATTATAACCAAATTAGATAGTGATGCTCGTGGAGGAGCTGCTTTAAGTATTACGCATTTATTAGAAGTTCCTATTGTCTTTATTGGGGTTGGAGAAAAATTAAGTGGTTTAGAAGTATTTCATCCAGATAGAATGGCTGAAAGAATTCTTGGCATGGGCGATGTTTTAACATTGATTGAAAAAGCTAGCGAAGAAGTCGATGAAAAAATGATGAAAAAAATCGGCTATAAAATGGTGTCAGGGAAATTTGATTTAAATGATTTAATGAATAGTTTGCAACAAATTAAAAAACTAGGAAAAATGAAAACCATTTTGAAAATGATTCCTGGACTCGCAGGTAAAATTGACGAAGCTAAAATAGAAGAAGCTGAAGAAAAATTTAAAATTTATACATACTTAATTAATTCAATGACTGAAATTGAAAAAAAGATTCCTAAATTACTAAAAAATAGTTCTCGTAAAGAACGAATATTAAAAGGTAGTGGAAGAAGCGCAAGAGAATATAACATGTTAGTTACCGATTTTGAAAGAATGGCAAAACAAATGAAAGATTTTGCAAGTGGTAAATTGCAAATGAAACCAGGTATGATTTAGAAAGAGAAAATATAATGGCATTAAAAGTATTTCGTGGCATAGGAAATTGAATAATTATGTCACTTGGTTATTTATTGGGTATAGGTTTACTTACAGGCGCAATATTTATGGCTATCTATGAAGAACCTGTAGTTACAACTTACACAAAATATGTAAATGATGGCAAAGGTAATTTAAGAGGCATAGATTATGTAAAATCTGAGTTAAAAAAAATTGATCCTAGAAATGCAAATAGTGAAGATTCTTACTTTAAACCAGCAGTTGACACTGATAAAAATTTTAAAAAATTAAATGAGGGATTTCAAGAATTATTAAATGAACCTGCTATTAGTGAATCTGATAAAGCAAAAATCCGTAAATATTTACAAGAAGCAAATGAAATTAAAACAAAAATTATTGATGAACTTATAAAACCTGGTGGTAAATATAAAGTATATGAATCACTAACAACTTTAGTAGATAAAACCAATGAAATAATTAATAAAATTGAACCACATATTAAAAATTATCCACCACAAAAATTTAGAAATACTTATCGAGCAATATGAATTTCTTTGGTTTCTATTCTTTCTATAGCCTTATTATTCCCAACAATTTTTTCTGCTATATATTTAACAATGTATTCTAAAAAAATGGGTATCGAAGTTAGAAGAATTAACTATGAAAAAAATTTAAGTAAAAAAATATTAGAAATATTTAATAGATATCCAGAAGTAAAAAAACAAGTTGATGTTGATCTTCAATTAGCAAATAATTCATATCAAAATTTGCAAGATTAAAAATAAATAGAGAAGCAATAGCTCTCTATTTTTTATCGCTATTATTAGCTTTTTTATTTTTGTTAATGATATTTTTTATCACTATTATCTTCTTAGATAATTTGAATAAAATAAATCATATATTTTTAATATTTACTCAATTAGATAATTTAAGCAACTTTTGTGTTGCGGTTTTTTTAATAATTAAATTGAATAATGAATAATTTTTAATTTTATTCATAAAGTTTTTTATTAAGCGATTTAAATGTTTAGGATTCTCTTTTAAAATTAAAATAATTTCTTCTAAATTTTTTTCTAAGCTTGCATTATCTTTTTCATCTAATTTGATAATATGATTGGTAACTAAAATCGTTTCCTTAACAAATTCAACAGTTTTTTTAATACTATTTTTATCTGAAATTTCTAAAAATGTTTTATCAAGCAAATAAAGAACACCATATTTATTATTGGTAATTCAATATTTTCACAATTGATCAAAACTGCTTAAACTAGAATAAACATTAGAATTTCTTGTTACACTATCAACAAAAAAATCTAATAAGTTTTGAAATGAAGAAAGATTGGAAATGTATTCTCTAATTTTTTGATATTGTGCATTCATTTTGAAATTATACATATATTCAAGTAAAGTGCTATTAACAGCATCTTGAGCTAAAGCTACAACTATTTCTTTGATATCCTTTTTATTATTTTCAATCATATTAGCATCAAAAAATTGTTTAGCAACATCATATAATAATTTTTGATCCTTACCAATTACATTATTTCAATTGTTTTTCAAAGTATTTAAAGTCAATTGCTTTTCTTCTTTAAATTTTTTAAAAATTTCTATTTGTAATTTGAAAAACATTTTTTCTAATTTTCCATTTTTAAAAAGAGTTAAGAAAATTTCTTTACTTCTTTCACTATTTGATAAGTATTTAAGAATTAATTCAATTGATTTATATTTTTTAGTGCTATTTACAAACTTATCTTCTAAAAATTTTTTAGCAATAAAATAAACATTTTGTTTAACATATCTAACAAATAAGTTAATAAAAATTGAAATATTTAAATATGGTGATAATAAAGATGAATAAGTCAACTCGTTTTTAGAATAAACTAAAACATTATAATTAAGATTATTGCCATATATTTTTTTAAACAAATCAATAGGATGCATATTTTCTTCAAATAAGGTATTATAAAAATTGATATCATTTGTTCAATATGAATAATCTAAAATATAATCATGAAATCTTTGATTAGTTTTTATTTCTTTTAGCAATAGATCTTTATTAATTGTTAATTTAGTATACAAATCCATTGCTATTTTTTTGTACCCTTTTTCTGTTGGAAAAAATGAATACATGTTTTCTGTTAAAAACATTTTATTTTTTTCTCAATATGATTCATCAAAACAATTTACATAGCTATTTTTAGTATTAATAGCTACTTTATGCAAGATATTATTTAATTTAGAAAACAAATAATTTAGAAAGGTATCCCCAAATTCACGATTTAAATTAAAATAATTTTCAATAACATTTTCAAAATAAAGAGTTGGTTTTGAATAATTTACAAAAATAATATGACAAGATTTGTTAATTAATCTTATCTTTTCTACTAAAAAAATTAATTTCTTAATTAAAACTTCTGCGATTTGATCAATTTCAAATTTAACTTGATCTATCAAAGCCTTTTTTAAATTATTTTCTAATTTACTTATTCTAGTAACTTTACTAAATGGAATGCTAAATAAAAAATCATTAAAACCTAATGAAATAGTAACAATTGAAGCATCTTTTAATTTTTCATTAATTATTTTAAAATCATTTTTTGAAAAATTAAATTGTTTAAATAAACTAGTAAAAAAATTAATAAAAGGGTTATTCGGATCACTATCTAATTGTTCCAAAAAGTCTAAACGGTTTTGATTTAATTTGATTTTATCTTTATTGTTTAAAACTAATGCTTCTCACAAATCAATATTAGCAGTGGGTAAGGCTAAGTTATAATAGCTTTCTAATTCAAGATTTTTATTTTGTTGTAATAAGGAAGCAAAAAAACTAGGATATCCCAATCCTGTAACAACATTATTTTCTAATTTTCCATTTGCATTAAAGCCAAATTTAGAATTGAATCCACAAACATATGAATCTCCAATCGCTACATATTTAATTGTTTTTTTATTTGATAAAGATTTAATTTCGTTATTAGAATTTACTTTATTTTTATTTTCAAATTTATTCATATGTTTTTCCTTAGTCATATATTATATTGTTTAAATTTTTAAAGTAACTAATTAACATATTTATTGCTTTATTGATATTTAATTTATTATCTTTTAAAAGCAAGTTATTATCTTTAGCAAATTTAGTAATATTATTAAATATCATTTCTTCAGAAGTTGCAGGATCTAAATTAATTATTTTTAAAGCACTGGGATTAACTTCACTAATTAATTTGTATATTTCTGTAATTAATTCATTTAAATTTAATGCCTCTTGTTTAATAGAACCAACTATTGCTAGTTTAGCAGCAATAGTCTTGTCTTTTAAATTCGGCATTAATAAACCTGGTGTATCTAATAATAAATAATTGTTGCAATTAATTCATTGTTCAGATTTTGTAATACCAGCAATAGATCCCACTTTAGCAACTTTTGATTTCGCCATTAAGTTAATAAAAGTACTTTTCCCAACGTTTGGAACACCCAAAACAACACATTTTAATGGTGGTGTTAATTTGTTTTTAGTTAAGTTTTTATTTTTTAATTCCAAATAATATTCATTCAACAATTTGTTAATTTTCTTATAGGAATTGTTATTTTTTAAATTAGTAGTAATAATTTTTCCACGATTTTTATATTCATTTATGTATAAATTCAATTTATTTATATCACTCATGTCACTTTTGTTCATAATAAATAAAATTGGTTTGCCTTGAGCAATTTTGTAAATTTCAGAATTGAAAGAACTAATAGGAATTCTACTATCCAAAATAATAATAAATAAATCAAAAATTTTTTGTTTCTCTTTTAATAATCTAAACTCTTTTGCCATATGTCCAGGAAATCAATTGATCATTTTTACCTTCTTTTATTTTAGAATAAAATCCTTACCTTTTTGGACTTCAAATTTAGATAAATTTTTAAAATTATTTTGTCTTAATATTTCGTATAAAACAATGGCTACACTATTTGCTAAATTCAAACTTCTGCAATTAGCATCCATAGGTATTCTTAAACAATTCTCAATATTTGTTTGCATTATTTTCTTAGGAATTCCTGTGCTTTCTGTACCAAACATAATTCAGATTTCATCATTTTCATTAAGTTCTTTAGCAAACTTTATATCACAATAGCTATTTAAACCATAGCGGGTTATGAAATAAATGTTTTTAGTGCCATATTTATTAAAAAAGCTTTGATAATCATTATGAATTTCATGTTGAATTTCACTTAAAAAATGATGTGCTGCATTGCGTTTTAATCAATGAGGGTGCAAATCAAAAGCTACTGGTTTAATAATGTGTAATTTTGCTTGTCCAGATGAGCAAGTTCTAATAATATTTGCAGTATTACCATTAATTTCGGGTTGATATAAAATTATGTTAATCATAACTAAGAATTATAGCAATTTAATACAAACTATTTTGGTTTAACTTTTAAAAATGATTATTAAAAAAACATGAAATGTAAACATTGCACTTCATGTTGCTAGAAAGTAACATGAAGTGCAACACCTATGTGCTTCATGTTTTATTTTATATTTTTTAAAAGTTAAAAAACAAAAATACACTAAATATTAGTGTTTGAGTATATTTGAAATTAGTTTATTAAGCAAATATTTTGTTATATTCTTCTATTAATTCTTTTTCGTATAAAGCATATGAGGATTTTCAATTAAAAATTTTTCTACGTTTAAAATTAATTCTTTCTGTGGCAATTTGAATTTCATTAATATCAATTTCATTAAAATTAGTGCCTTTAGCAAAAATTCTTCTAAAAATACCATTTCAATTTTCATTACTTCCTTTTTGTCATGAAGCATATTTATCAGTAAAATATACAAATATATTTAATTTGTAAGCTAGTAAACCAATTTTTCTAAATTCAAAACCATTATCTGTAGTAATCGATTTTACTGGGATATTATTATTTGCAATTAAATTATTTAAAATTCTATTAAGATTATCAGGATGCTTACCTTTCATAACTGCCACATAACAAAACCTTGTTTTTCTTTCTACTAATGTGATTATATGATTAGCACCTCTAACATTTTTGCCACAAACTAAGTCAAGCTCTCAATGCCCAAATTCTAATCGATTATTTATTTCTTTTGGTCTTGCTCATATTGGTTTTATATATCTTGCTCCAACAAGGCGATCAATAACATTAGTTTTTGAACGTTTTCCTCCTTTTGTGTAATTTTTTCTTAATAAATCTTTTCTACTAAAAACTCATTTACCAGAGTTTATTCAATTAAAAATAGTTTTTAAACATGGTATTTCAAATTCATTTACACTCATATTATTTTTTATAAAAAAATAAGTTGATTCAACCGTTCAAAGTTTACCATCATATAATGCTGCAAATTGATCGATAAATTCTTCATATCTATCTCTTACTAAAAAATATCAAAAATAAGATCTATGTTTACTTCTGAGAATAGACTTTTGATTAGCTATTTCTGGATTGTAAATTAATTTATCATTATCAAAATTGCGTTTTATTTCGCGAGATATTGTTGATGGTGATTTATTTATTTGTTTGGCTATTTTTCTAATAGAAAAACCTTTATTTAAGTATTCTTGAATAATAATTCTATTTTTGTAATTTAAGTGATTATAATTAATCATGAGTAACCTCTTGAAGCACTTTATTTAGGTTGCTCTTTTTTTATTTACTTTAATATAAAAAATGCAACCTATAAAAATTATTTCATAGTGTTGCACTTTATATTACAATGTAGCCATGAAATGTAAACATTGCACTTCATGTTTTCTAAAATTATAAAAATGATTTTTTAGTTATTTTAATTTATATAAATTATTTTTATTTTTGATTATTATTATAATTATTTAAACTATTAGTCAATCATTGCGAAACGTTAGAAAGTTGTAACTGATTTGTAACCTTAGTTATTAAAGATATAATTTTTCTTATATTATCTCTTAGTTCTTTTATTTTATTTTTAAAATAGTCATATTTTGAAATGCTATTTTATATTGCCCAAGATTATATATTTGATTAATAGAAGTTTTTAAATATGTATTATTTTCTCATTTTGAAGATATGCTACTATATTTTCCTTTTAATGGATCATCACATAAGTATTAATTAAATTATTACAATTAGTAAGTAATGCTGATAATGGTGAATTATAATTAATAGTATCATTAGCAAATGACCTAGTGATTCCACCCTTAGCTACTCCAAATGCATAATGAAGAGCTTCCAAAAGTTTTAACAAACTTACTTCTTCTTCAAAAGAATATTATTTTGTTTCAGTTTGATATTTACTATTAGAATTTTTACCTACAATAACATTTTTAATTGTTTTATAAAAATATTTAACTTTTACTTCACATTCTTTATAATCTGCAAAAGTTATTTTGTCACTTCTTCTGAATATTTTTTTGAATGCATCCGAAGGACTATTGTTATATAGCAATGCTATTTCGACTACATATAATCCTAAAATAGTTAAATAAAACTTAAAAATATTGCTTAACTACAATATTAAGACTTCATTTTTATATTTTAATAAAATAAAAAATAACCCTTTAAATTAGAAGGGTTATTTCCTACTAATTAATAGTATTAAACAATTATTCTATAGATTTATCTTCAAATCTTTTTATGTTTTCTCTATAATAAGAGGATACATTTGGTTCAGGTTGTTGATTATCTATTATATCGCAAACCTCTAAAATAAGTGATTTTAAAGTGTTTCATCTGTTTTTTAAATAATTATATTGTTGCAATGCATAAGCATAGTCATGTTTTAAAATTCTATTCACTATTTTATAATTATCAGCATCAATAGCATAACGACGGACTTGTTGCGCTTTTTGATATGCCGGTGACGTTGAAGCCGGTGCAACTCATTTGAATACCTCATATAATCCAAATATCGCTCCATAACTTTCACGACTTAACATAAAATTAAATTGTAATGCTTCTAAAAGTCTAGTAATGTTTACGCGCTCATCATAATTAATAGAAACTCTTTTTCTTATGTAGTTGCCTAAACTATCTTTTCCTACAATAACATTATCTTTAGTTAGTGTACGTCAATACACAAATGTTCCATTTCCTTCATAATCTGCATTTATAATAGAGCTACTTCTATTAAAAATCTCTTTAAAAAATCTTTCTGGTCGTGGTCCATAATAATTTTTATAATTTTCTCATCATCCTTTTAAAAATCCTGTAAAAAAATTGTATTGCTTTAAGTTTTGATAATTCAAGTCATTTATGCTTAAATTTAGGTTATTTCTAGGTGGTAAGTCTTTCTTAAATCCAGTGATTTTATATTCAAACTCTTTACTAATATCTGGAAACTTCTTAGATTTTATAGTCACTTTTAGTGTTAATTCACCGGTTTCATCATTAGGACTAATATGAGTAATTTGATATTCAAACTGATTATTCAAGTTATTATTTGTTCTAATAATGTCATCTCTATGGTTTATTTCAACATCTGATGCTAATCTATTTTTATCTAAAACATCATAAGTTGGTTCGGGAGCATTGTTATTTAAATAAGATTGATGATTCTTTTCTAATTGTTCTTTGAAATTTAATTCAAATAAATTAGATGTATAAGTTTCAGTGGCACTATTGTCTGTATCATAATTACTAAATTGTGTAACTTTTTTTGTTACTTTATATCTAAAAGTAATTTTGTTGCTTTGTTCATCATAAGCAAGATCAATTAATTCTACAGTTTCATCACTTAATTTATCATCATAATTTCAAGTAGCATATTCCTTTAATTTTTCATAAGGATTAGCTGAATTTTTGATTGCATCATAAATTTCTTTGACACTTAAAGCTTGATTTTCTTTTAATTGTAGATTTTCTATTCTATAAGGAGAATATTTCTTAAAGCCATCAAGTTCAAAATCTTTAATAACGTAATATTTGCTATATAGTCTTTTATATTTAACTCTTACATAAACTTTTCCTGTTTTATCATTTACCCTATAGCCAACTATATCATGAGGATTTAAATAAGTTCCCATATCTTCTTGTCTATGCTCAAACTTGCTAGGATCTTTAATTGCATCAGAAGGAAGAATTTTAGATTTATCACCATTATATTGCATATATGGTCTAGCTGCTTTAATGCCTCTATTTATATTGTTTGAGATATATCTTTGTCTTATATCTTCTAGTATTTCATCAATTTTTTCTTCATATTTATTTTTTTCAGTTTCATCAAAATCAATTTTTCTAGATAATTGTTCTAAAATTTCACCAATTTTTTGTCTATATTCATTTGCTAAATCTATGTCCTCTTGGTATATATTATCATCCTTGAATATACTTCAAGTAAGGGCATGATGTTCATACTCATTAAGCTTTTTATTTATTTTGTCATAGAATTTTTGAGTGTTATCATATGATTCAATTTTTTTGTTTACAGTTTCTAAAGTTTCTCTTGCTCTTATAACCAACTCATTCATGTAATCTAAACCAGGATTAGGTGTGTTTAATATACTACCAATTTCTGATTGTAAACCTGATAAAGAATTTTTAATTTTTTGATATTCTTTATTCAATGAACTATCATATGAACCATATTTGTATTCCAATCTTGATTTTCTTTGAAGCTGTTGTATTTTTGTAATCAAATCAATGACATTTTGTTTTTCTATTTCTAATTCTCTTTTTACTATATTTACTAATTTATTATCTATCTCTTTAATTTTATCTAAAGCTTTTGTTATACCGTGATTTGCACCATCAATAACTTTTTGATAGCTTTTAATTGCAGCATCACCACGAACTTTTAAAAGAGCTTGTCTTGCAGTTTCTAAAGAAGCTTTTGCTTGAATTAATTTATCTTTATCATTACCTGCTTCATCGGCTTCTTTAATAGCTTCTTCTAATTTTCTTAGAGCATCAGCTAAATCATCTTCTAATTTTTTTATAGATGCAAGCTTATCTTTAGCCTCTCCTAATTTTCTTTGCAAGCCTGTAATGAAATTTATTAGATCATTTTGATTAGGAATTATTTCTGGATATTTTACTTCATTATGTTCATTAACAAAATCATTAGCATTTTTTAATTTTTCCTCTAATTTAGTAATTGCACTTTGTAATGAAGATGCATCATTTGCTGAATCAACATCTTGGGCTGCTTGTTTAATATTTTCTAATAATTCATTAATTTTTGTCTTTAATTCTTCTATTTTTCTAGCACGATTTTGGCTATCTAAAGTTTTATATTTTTGAACAATTTGTTCTACTTCTTCTTTAGTTTCTGCTGCATCGATTTCATTAATTGCACTTGTTTTTTCTTCACTAGTTAAATTAGTAAATTCATTATTAATTTTATTTTTTGCTTCTTGTTTTATAGCTTCAAGTTCTGCTAGTCTTTTCTTTTCTTGTTTAGCTTTTTGAAGTTCTGTATTAGCTTCAGTTATCTTATCATTTAATTTTTGTTTTTCGGTAGCAAGTTCAGGACTAGTGTTAGTTTCAGGAAGTAAATCATTGGCTTTAGAAATTGCTTCTTCTAATTTAGAAATATCATCACCCAATGAAGATGAAGTAGAGTGTTTTGCTTTAACTTTATTAATAGCAGCATCAAGGTCAGATAACATTTTATTAACTTTTGCTTTGATTGCATTTACTCTATCATGTTCGGTTTGTTCAGCTTTTTGTAATGCTTGTTCTACCTCGGTTTTTAATTTTTTAAGCTTGTCTAATAAGTTATTAGCCTCAGTTTCTTTAGAAGAGTAGCGTTTTTGAGTTGCTAAATTTTTAGCTTTATTTACTTTAGAAATTGCGTCTTTTAAAATATCAAGAGCTGTTCTTAAATCGTTAATTTCCTTAGAAGCAATAGCCTTGTTTGCTTCAGTTTCAGCAGGAGTCGCTAAATCTTTAGCTTTTTGTAATGCTTGTTCTACTTGTTGTTTATTAGTATTTTGAATTGCATTCAAAGAACTAAGGGTATTTTTGGCTTCATCACTTTTAGCTTTTAAGGCATCTAGTTTTGCTTTAACTTCTGGTTTAGTAGCTAAAGGATTTGCTTGAATTTGTGAGTGTTTTGTATTAGCATTAGTAATTGCCTTATCTAATAATGGCAATTTACTATCAGATTCATCAATGTTATCTTGAACACCTTTAGCATTGGTTTCGGCTTTTGTTAATTTTTCTATTTCTTTATTAATTTCATCTATTAGCTTGTCTTGTTCAGTAAGTTCTGCTAATTTATCATTAATTTCTTTAATTTTATCTTCAGCTTTTTTAATTTCATTTGTTGCTTCGGTAATAACTTTTTGATAATTCTTAGCTTCGGCATCACTTTTTACTTTTTCAAGTTCAGTTTTAGCCTTTTCTAAATCTTTTTTGGCTTCATTTAGTTTTTGTTTATCGTTACCTGCTGCATTTGCTTTTTTAATAGCTTCTTGTAATTTAGTTTTTGCTTTATCTAAGTCTTCTTCTAGTTTTTGTTGGCCACTATTTAATTTATCTTGAGCGGCTTTTAATTCAGTTTTAGCATTTTCTACTAATGCTTTTAATTCATTAGTTTCAGTAACTATTTCATGATATTTGTTTTCATAATTATTAGCTAAAAAGTCAGTAGCATTCTTTAATTTAGTAGTTAAGTTAGCAATAGCTAATTCAAGTTCTTCTAATTTAGCACCATTTCTAGCAGTTTGTGATTGAGTAATTGCTTCTTGTAATTCTTTTTTAAGAGTGGCTATTTGTTGTTTCAATTCATTTACTTTTTCAGTACGATGTTCATTATTTAATGTTTCATATTTTTTAACAATTTGTTCTACTTTTTCTTTAGTTTCTGCTAAATCAATTTCACTAATTGCACTTGTTTTTTCTTGATTAGTTAAATCGGTGAAATCATTATTAATTTTACTTTTGGCTGCTTGCTTAGCTGCTTCAAGTTCTTCAAGTCTTTGTTTTTCTTGTTTAGCTTTTTGAAGTTCTGTATTAGCTTCAGCAAGTTTCTTAGTAAGTTCTTCTTTTTCAGTAGCAAGTTCAGGACTACTATTAGTTTCAGGAAGTAAATCATTGGCTTTAGAAATTGCTTCTTCTAATTTAGAAATATCATCACCCAATGAAGATGAGGTGGTGTGTTTTTCTTTAACTTTATTAATAGTAGTTTCAAGATTAGTTAATGCATCTTTAACTTGTTTTTTAATTTTAGCAACACGATCTGCTTCTGTTTGTTTAGCTTTTACTAATTCTTCTTCAACTTTTGTTTTTAGTTGATTAAGTTCATTTAATAAATTAGTTGCTTCATTTTCTTTAGAAGAATAATGTTTATTGGTAGCTAAAGATTTAGCTTTAGTAGTTTCTTCTATTGCTTTTTCTAAAGCTTTTTTAGCATCTTCAAGATCTTTAATTTGTTTAGAAGCAATAGCAGCATTTGCTTTTGTTTTGGCAGGAGTAGCTAAAGCTTTAGCATCATTAACTGCTTTTTCAACTAATTGTTTATTAGTATTTTGAGTAGCGGTTAATGAGTTTCATATTTCTTTAGCTTTATCACTTGTTTGTTTTAATTCGGAAAGTTTTGTTTTTACCTCTTCTTTATTAGCTAAAGAATTTCCTTGAATTTCTGAGTGTTTTTCGTTAGCTTTAGTAATTGCTTCATTTAATAAAGGTAGTTTCTTATCTAATTCATCAATATTATCTTTAACATTATTAGCTTCATTTTCAGCAGTTTTTACTTTTTCTATTTCTTTAGTAATTTCTTCAACTAATTTTTGAATTTTAGCTGCTTCATCTTGTTTAGCTGCATCTAATTTAGCCCTGGTTTCTTCAAGTTGTTTTTCTACTTTAGTTATTAAAGCTTGTGCTTCATTTATTTTTGTTTGATATTTATTAGTTTCTGCTAAAGTTTTAGCTTCAGTTGCTTTAGTTTGGGCAGCTTTTAAAGTTTCAATTGCTTTAGATAATTTATCAACATCATTGTTAGGAGCTGCTTTAGCTACTTCTATTGCTTTTGTAACTGCTTCTTTAGCTTCTCTAACTTTATTATTAGTTGCATTAGTTTTTGTAGTTAATTCTTGGCTTTTTGTTGAATTAGTTTGTTCTGAATCTTTAATTAATTTGTCTAAAAATTCTAATAAAGTTTTTAATTCAGGAATTTTCTTATTAATTTCTACATTATGAATGTTATAAACTTGATCTCTTGCTTTAGTAATTTCAGTTTGAAGTTTAGGAAGGTTTTCATTTAATTCATCAACTCCAGTTAATGTTTTAACTTTATCATTTATTGTTTTTAATGACTCAATTGCATCTTCAAGTGCTTTTTTAACTTCGGCAATCCTTTTGGTTTCTTTTTCTTGTTCGTCTGCTAATTTATCATTAATTTCTTTTAATTTTTTATCTACTTCTTTAGCTTTTTTTTCAGCTTCTTTTGATTTTTCATCATAATGATTTTTATTAGCTTCTTCTTTAGCTTTATCTAAATCTTTTTTAGCATCCTCTAGATCTTTTTTAGCTTTATCTAAATCATCTTTTTTAGGTGGATCTTGTTTTAAGGCATCATCGGCTTTTTTAATAGCTTCATCGGCTTTTTTCTTAGCATCATCCACTTGTTTATCGATTTTCTCAGTTTTTTCTTTATTTTCTTTTTCTAAATCTTTTTTAATTTGTTTTGCAGTTTTTAATGTTTGTTTTAATTTATTTAATTTTTCTTTTAATGAAGAAACACTATTATTTTCAGGTTTATCATATTGATTTACAATGCCTTCAGTAGTTGTTATGGTTGCTTGTAAAGTGGTCAATGCTTCAGCTAGCTTGGTAACATTATCTTTATTATCAGTAACATTTTTTATTGCTTGATCTAAGGATGTTTGCGCTTGATCTAGTGCTTTGGCTACTGCTTTAATACGATTCTTTTCAGCATTTAATTTATTGTCTACTTCAGTAATCTTGGTTGATAAATCTTCTTCAAGTTTAATTACTTTATTAGTTTCTACTTGATAACCTTTTGGTGTAATTTCATTTTTTAATGAAGTTGATTTATTTTTAATTTCTTTTAATTTGTCTAAAGCGCTTTGTAAATCAGTTTTTTTATTAGAAGTAATGGCATTATCTGCTTGTTTAAGTGCCTCAGTAGTTTTAGTATCTAAGTCTTTAACCTTATTTTCAATTGCTTGTTTTGCTTTAGCTAAATTAGTTTTTTCAGTTTCATATGTTGAAGTAACAGAATCTAATTTTTGCTTAAATTCTGTATATTCAGGGTCAGTTTTAGTTTGGTCATTATTATCAGTAATTTTTTTGTCTAAGGTATTTGCTAAATCAAGTTGTGCTTTAACTTTATCTAATGATTCTTGTTTTTGATCAATTAAAGTTTGTTTTTGATAATCTTTTAAAGCATCTTCTAAATTTTTAGTTGCAGTTTTTAATTCTTGTTTTAAAGCTGCTATTCTTTGATTTTCTTGTTCTTCTGCACTTTTTAAAGCTGCTAATTTTTGGTTGGCTTCAACTAGTTTTTGATTAATTTTAGTTTTTAATTCAGTTGCTTTTTGTTTTAATTCATTATATTCAATATTAGTAGCTTCAGTTTCACTTGCTTCAGCCTTAGTTAAAGCTGCTTTTAAATCATTAATAGCACTTTCAACTTCAGCAATAGTATTGTTATGTTCGTCATACTTTTTAATTGCTTCATTAGCTAAACGTTCTGCTTCATTGTAATTTTCTTGAGCTACTTTTCTTTCATTTTCAATGTTAGTTTTACGTTCTTCTAATGATGCTTTTTTATTGTTTGCTTCAGTTAGTTTAGCTTTAAGATTATTAAATTCAGTTTGATATTTACTTTGATTTGTTTCAGTATCATTTTTTACTTTTGTAGCATTAGTAATTTCATCAGTGATGCTATTTAAAGATTCTTGAATTTTGTCTAAATTATGTTGAAAACCTAAAGCAGTAGTTGCTTTTTGAATTTCAGTTTCTAATTTATTAGTTGCTTCAGTAATTTTTTTCTTGATTGCTTCAAGATTTTTGGTTTCAACTTCAGCAATTTTTTTGCTTAATTCTTTTTGCTCTTCTTTGGCTTTCTTAATTAAATTTTCTAATTCTTTAGATACTTCTAGCAATTTAGCTTCATCTGCTAATTTTTTAGCTTCTTCAGCTTTAGTAATTGCTTTATCTAATTTTTCTTTAGCTTTATTTAGTTTATCTAAATCTTCAGTTTTCTTAGCTTCTTCAACTTCTTTTAAGGCTTCATTAAGTTCTTCTTTAGCTTGATTAGCGGCTTTTTTAGCTTCGTTTTCTTTATTTTCAATTTCAGCTAGTTTATTTTTAGCATCATCTAATTTAGTTTTTGCTTCAGTAAGTTTATTTTTTAAATTTTCAGATTCAGTTTTTAATTTAGGTTCATCTTTAGTTAAATTATGTAAATCATTAGCTTTAGTAATCTCGCTTTCAAGTTCACTAATGGCTTTATTGATTTTAGCTTTATCATCACTTTTTAATGCTTCTTCTAAAGCTTTTTCTTTTTTAGTCAATTCTTCAATTTGTTTGGTAATTTTTTCTTTATTTTCTTCTATTTCTTTAGCTTTTTGTTCAGCTTTGGCTTTTTGATTTGCAATTTTAGTAATTCAAGAATCAACTTCTGATTTTTTATCTTGACATTTTTTAGCAAGTTCAGTTTCATTTTTATTAGTTGCTTCGGTTTGAACTTTATCTAACTCATTTTTTGAGTCAGTTAATTTAGCTAAAATATCAGTTAATTTTGCTACATCATCACTATTTTCATTAGTTTTAGCTTCACTAAGAGCATTATCAGCCTTTTGTAAAGCTTCATTTACTTTAGCTTCAAGCTCTGAATGAGCCTTTCTAAGATCTTCTAATCTTTTTTGTGAAGCTTGTTGTTCAGCTTTTGCTTTAGCAAGTTCTTCTTCTAAAGTTTTAATTTCATTTGTAAGACTAGTTTTTGATTTATCATTTTTGGCTTCATTTAATAATGTTTTAGATTTTTCAATTTCTTTAGCTAAAGCTTCAAGGCTTTTTTCTAAAGGTTCTATTTTTAATGCATCTTTTACTTTTTTAGTATTTTCTTTTAAAGCTTCTACTTGTTTATTAATTTTTTCTTTTAATAAATTAACTCGGTTTTCTTCAGCTTGTTTTCTAGCTTTAGTTTCTTCTAATACTCTTTTAGCTTCGGCTACTTTTAATTTAAGTTCATCACTTTCTTTAGTTAATGAAGCTTTTTCTAGTTTTTCAATTAAGTCATTAGCTTCTTTAATTTTTGTTTCTAAATTAGTAATAGCATTATTTAATTCTTCTAAAGTGTTAGCTTTTTTGGCTTCTTCTATTGCTTTAGTTAAGGCTTCTAATAGTTGTTTAGCTTCTTCTTTCAATTTAGCAATTTCAAGTTCTTTTTCTGCAACTTTTTTATTAGCATCAGCTATAGCTTTATCTAATTTCTTAATATTTTTATCAATTTTCTTAGCTACTTCTGGTAAGCCTAAAGATTCTGCTAGTTTCTTAGCAGCTTCACCTTCTTTTTTAAGTTCTTCAAGATCTTTTATTGCTTCTTTTAAAGCTTCAAGTTCAGTAGTTTTATTAGTTTTTTCTATTGCTTTATTTACTTTTTCTTCAAATCGTTTAGCATATTCTTCAAGATTTTTCTTTTGCTCTTCATCAGTTAATTTAGCTTTAAGTTCTTTTAGTCTCTTAATTTCATTTTCTGCTTTAATGATTGCTTCAGCTAAATTATTGGCTTCTTCAGTTAAACTCGCTTTTGTTGCATCATTTTTTAAGCCTTTAGCAATATTGCTTAAATCAATTAATTTTTTAATAAAGCGGTCGATTTCTGAAGTAATGTTTGCTTTAGTTGATTCTTCAACTGTTTCATTAATTTGTTCAATAATTTCTTTAATTTTGTTTTTTAATTTATCTTTATCGCTAAGCAATCTTTGTAATTTAACTTTGGCAAGTTCTAAAGCTTTTTTGGCTTCATCAACTGATTTATCCAATTTAGCTTTATCTTCTTTTAAAAGTTTTTGCTTTTCTGGTCATTTTTCTAAATTCTTAATGCTGTCATTAACGATTTTTTCTACTGAAGCAGCTCGGTTTAGATTAGTTTCTAAATCTTCAATTGTCTTTTTATAATCTTCAATGCTTAAGTTTTTCTTAGCGTTTTCCGTTAATTTATCTAAAGCTTCGGTTAATTTTTGTAAATAAAGTCTAAGTTTTTCAAATCTTTCTTTATTTTTGTTATCCCAACTACTTGGTTTTTGATCAATAATATCTTGTTCAGAAACACCAATATCTAAAATATTGTTAGGATTATATTCACCATTTTTCTTTGTTGCTCTACTATAAACAATTCCGGCAATAATAGCTGAAGTTGCTAAAACTCCAATTGCAGTTCCTAAAATAATAGTAGTTTTCTTTTTCTTTGATGTATTCATTATTAAATAACTCCTTGCGTAGAAAGACATTTTAGAAAAAAAAAAAAACGCTATTTATAGCGCTATTTTTTGATATTTTGACAATTTTTATTGCTTTATATAAGATTAAAATAGCAAAAATGAAAGAAAAAGAGATTGTTAAGATAAATATAATTACTTTTTTACAATTAAAAATTGTAATATGCCTATTTCATTATTTTCTTAAGATTTATCATTTTTTTCCATCATATTTTAGCTTAATTAATAAACCATAAATGATATTAATAGGTAAAAAAATAAATGAAAATAAAATCAAAATACGTAAAATTTAAATTTGATATATTTAGAAAATTTTCAAAAAGTCTTTTTAATTTTTAATCTTTTTTAAATTTTAAAAATTAAAAACCCAACATATAATTATGCTAGGTTTTAATTATTTTTATTGTGTTAAATTTTATTTATAATCTTCAGGACGGCTTAATACTCTCGAACCTTCCTTAGTAACCAAAATAGTATCTTCAATTCTAACTCCGCCAATACCTTCGATATAAATTCCGGGTTCTACAGTGATAACCATCCCTTCTTCTAAAGTTGTTTCTGAGACTTTATTTACATAAGGTAATTCATGAACATCGATACCAACACCATGTCCTGTTGAATGAGTGAAGAATTTGCCATATCCTTGTTTTTCAATATAATCACGACAAATATTATCAATTTCTTTTGTTGTTATTCCTGGTCTTACTGCTTCACGACCTAATCTTTGTGCTTCTGTTACTACTTCTAACACTTTTATTAATTCTTGTGCTTTAGGTTTTCCAAAGAAAAATGTTCTTGTAATATCACTAGCTCATCCTTCGAATTGAGCACCAAAATCTATTTTAACAATATCACCATCGGCTAATTTTTTGTTAGTTGGATGATGGTGTGGTTCTGCAGCATTTGCACCAAAAGCTATTATTGTTTCAAAAGATTCTTTTTCGGCACCAAATAATCTCATTAAATAACCTAATTTATTAGAAGCTTCTAATTCCGTCATACCTATTCTTAAAACTTTCTTAATTTCTTCAAATGCTTGTAATGAAATTAGACAAGCTTCTTGAATTTTGGCTATTTCATCTTCATCTTTTTTAATTCTAAATTTTTGAGCTAGTAATTCAATGAAATTAGCTTTAGGTAAAATTGATTTAAAAATATCAAAAGTTCCTAATTTTAAATAATCTTTTTCAACTCCAATATTTTTGTAGTTCTTTTTTGCTAAAAATGTTGCTAAAACATCTTTTTCTAGCAAAATTACTTCAGCATTTCTTGAATTTTTAGTTGCATATTCGATATATCTACCATCAACAAATAAATAAGCTTTATTAGGTTCGATTACTAAATATCCATCGCTTGTTTGGATGTTAGTATATCATAATCTTGTTTGTGGTGATTCTGAAATAATGGCTTCTATTTTATTTTCTTCAAAACTTTTTTCAAGTTCTACCCTTAACATTTTTTCATCTCCTTAAATTAATGTTTTATTATTTCTTTTCTTTGTGAGTTGTATGAGCATTACATTTTGCACAATATTTTGTTACTTCCATTTTATCAGGATGTAACTTCTTGTTTTTTTTAGTAATGTAATTTTCCATTTTGCATGTTTCACATCTTAAAGTTAAACCTTCTCTAGGCATATCTTCTCCTTTAATTAATAAATTAAAATAATAGTATATTATAACTATAAAAAGAGAAATTATATTTACAATATTGCATTTTAATATTATGAGTAACAAAAATAAAAACACAAAATGATTAAATAAATCATTTTTATTTGTTTATTTTTTAAACATTATTAATTATTTCTAATTCCTTTTAAATAATTTTTCATATAAATAATTCCGCTAATTCAAGCTAAAAATAGTCCTGCTATTAAAGGAATGTTTAAATAAAAAATTAATAATTTTTTAGTTTCATTAGTTTGGTTAACTAATCAAGGTGATGCAAAAGCTAAAAAAATGATTGCAAATGAAACTATTAATGTTTTAATTTTTCCTCAAATATTTGCTGCTACTTTAACATTATTTTTAGTTGCATAAACTCTTGTTCCGTCAACCAAAATATCTCTAATAATAAATAAAATTAAAATTACTAAAAAAGTATAATCAAGCATTGCTAAAAACGCAATCATTAAATTAGTAGCAACTTTGTCGGCGATAGGATCAAAAATTTTGCCAAATTCAGTGACTGTTTTTGTTTTTCTGGCAACAAAACCATCAACAAAGTCGGTTATCATTGCAACTATAAAAATAACAACATTAATTCAATATAATATTGCCATAGTTTTTGGATTATAATCACCTTTTAATGTTGTTCCTTCATAATAAAAAGAAGTTTTATTAATAAATTTCATAGCAAAAATTGCAATCATAAATGCAATAAAAGGAATCATTAAAATTAATCTAGTAATAGTTAATCAATTAGCTATTCCTAAAGGTTTTTCATTATTATTTTTCATTATAAAATTGCGCCTTAATTGATTTTCTAACAAGTTCTAAATATTCTTGTTTTTTATTATCTAAAGTAATACTATTGTATTGATTAGTAAAATACTCCATAACTTCTGGAATTTTTGTATCTCATAGATTGCAATTAGTAATTGCTAATAATTCACAATTTTCAGTGAAGGTTTTATATTCATTATTATTAGGAAAATTAAAAGCAAAGTCATCTCGTTTAATTAATTTCATAATTAAATTTCTTGCTCCAGTTCTTATTTCATTCATTTTTATTTTTCCTACCGAAACCACAAAATTGGCTAATTCTTTTTTTGTAAATAATATTATTTCTTGAAAACTTAAAATATATTCATAAAATAAATCACGTGTAGCATTTTGTTTTATTATTTCAGCTTTATTTGCTCTTTTTTTTATAATTTTTCCTTTAACTATTTTTCATACAATAAAAGCAACTAAAGCTACTAAAACCAAAGCTAAAACAACATAAACAATTGTGGTTGCTGTTTGATTAATTTCACCAGAAGGATTACTTTGTTTATTTATATAAGTTACCATGAATTTTCTCCTTTAAATTATTTTAAAATTATATATTAAATTAAATAAAAGCAATGTTATTCATTGCTCTTACTATTTATTATTGCAAAACTTCATCATTTACATTAGAAATTGTTTTTTTATTATTATTTTTTAACATAATTAATCCTTCAAAAGGGTCTAATTTGGTAGGAATTTTTGTATAAAATTTGTTAACATAAGTACTTGCAAGAATATTATAAGTTTTATTTAATACGACTGTGGTTGGTTTTTTACTCAAATTAACAATAAAAATCAATTTTTTATCTTTGTAGTTTCTAATAATTTTAATAATATTTTCTCTAATAAAACACGAGAATTTGGGTTTTGATTTAATTAATAATTCACTATATTCACTTTCTAAAATTAGCTTAGTTAAAAACACTATGAAATTAAGAGGACTACTAAAATCATTTACTTGATTAGCAACATTAATTTTTTCATAATGTAAACTATTCAATGGTTTTACAATAGAATAATCAGAAAATCCTGAATTTTTTTTATTAACTCAATTCATTAAATTTTGCGAATTTATTTTATCTAAATATTTACGTCTAGTAAAGTATAAACTTTCATTAATATTCTTACTTTCGTAATATCTTTTTTCTTCATTATAATCTTTATCATTTAAATCAGCTGATTTTTGAATATTTATTCTTAAAGTTCCAAGTTCATCACCATAATAAATTGCAATTGAATTTTTATTTGCAAAAAGAGGTAGCATAAATGCCTTAGCCGCTTCATAAACATATGCCAATTCATCACCTCATTTGGAATTTAATCTTCCAGTTTTATTTGATCCAAAACTTAAAATAAAATGGCTATCTTTAATATATGGTTTAAGCAATTTTTTAAAACTTTTAAAGTTTAATTTAATGTTACTATCAAATGGCAATTTTTGATTAATTCCAACTAATGAAAGATGATTTAAGTATATATAATCACAACAAGGTTCTTTTAGTTTTAACATTTTATAATATAGTTTTGGGCATGAATTTGATGTTTTTAAAATTATAATTGCTTCACTATTCACTCTTTTGACCATTTTATATAAATCTTGCAAAAAACGGTAAGAAGTTTTATTTATTTTTACCTCTTTATCAAGGAGAAAGTCATAATTTTCAAAAATAAATACTTCAACACCACATTGCAAATAAAAATTTATTATTTTGTCAAAGAATAATACTAAATTAGCTAATTCTACTATATTGGTTTTTGGATTTAAATATTCATTTAAAATATAAGTATCTAGTTCAGTTAAAGCGAGCTTTGTTTTTACTTCTTGACTATATAAATTCATCATATTCATTCAATTTAAATAGGTTTGTTTTAGTTTTTTAAAATCAATAATTGGGGCAATATTAATTTTCTTGTTCTTGTAATTTCTAACGCAATTTACAAATTCATTTAAAGAACCTGAGCGATTTTTAACTTCATCTAGTGTAAAAGCATTTTCATAATGTTTTAAAACATCTTCAATTGCAATAATATTCACTTTTAGGTAATCGAAATAATAGTTTTTGCTTCACAAACCATTAAAATCACCTATGCCATTATTCTTAGAATCTTTAAATGTCTCTATTTTTAACTCGTAAAGTATAATTTTTTTCGCACTTTTTTTCGCCATTATTTCTCTTTTCTTATTCTTATTTATTATTTTACTAAATCTAAAATAAATGTTTTTATTCCTACATAATCATCAATCAGTCCTTTTTTAATATCACTATCTAATAAAGCTAACTTTATAATCAATTCTTTAATCCTTTCATATCCTAACTTATTTAAAAACCCACTAATTAGTTTTATTCTAAAAATGTGGACATTTCAAGATTTAGAAATTTCATCTAAAGTATTGTTATTTTGAATTTCAAAATATAGTTGTTGAGCATCATTTAAAACATTAGAAATTTGATTAATAATTTGAATGGGGCTAACGCCATAATTAATTTGTTCATCAAATTTTCGTAAGACATTGGCAGTATTATTAAACTTTATAATAGCATCACTAAATGCAAAATCTATATTGCTAGAAATAATCATATTATTATTTTCAATCATATCAAGAGTAATATTTTTTGATTCTGATAAAAGTTTATTTATTTCATTTTCGATTAAACAAATATCATTAGGTAAAAAACTTAAAAGTTCTACTAATGCATATTGCTCAATTTGGCCACCTTTATCAACTATTAATTTATTAACAAAATTTAGTAAATTACGATCACTTATCTTACTAACTTCAATATTAATGGCATTATTTTCTAAAAATTTAAATATTGGAGACGCCAAAAAATTACGGTCATATTTTTCAATATAATAGCTAAAAATTATTTCAACGTCATTTGGTACTTGCGCAAGCAAATATAAAAATTCATCAATTTCTTTTTTATCTTTTTTTATTTTGGCATTTAAAAAATCTAGATCTTTAAAAATAATTAATTTTTTATTAGAAAAAATTTCGACATTAGTAATTAAATTAATTGCTTCATCTATATTAATATTTAAAGAAAAATTGTATATTTCTAATTCTTCACCATATTCTTTTAAAAGTGAATTTTTTATTTTTTCTATTTCTTGCAAAATAAAATAATTTTCATTGCCTTTAATTAGATACATATCTCAATTATACCTAGATTGTATTTTAATTTTCAATGTGTGAATGAAAACGTTTTTTTGATATAATTAAAAATATTTTTTGTTAAAAACAAACCAAGGAGAATAATTAATGTCAGGCCATTCAAAATGAGCAACCACTAAAGCTCATAAATTTGCACAAGATGCTAAGAGAAGTCAAATGTTTCAAAAATTTTCTAAAGAAATAATTGTTGCTGCTACATTAGGAGGACCAGACCCTGATTCTAATGCTGCTTTAAAACTTGCTATTGCTAAAGCAAAAGCAAAAAGTATGCCTAAAGCCAACATAGAAAAAGCAATTGCTAAAGTTGCAGGCGGCGATAAAAATGCTACTAACTATCAATCATATCTATATTCAGGTACAGCTTTTGGAGGAGTTACTTTTTTAGTAAGTTGTTTAACTGACAATTTTAATAGATTAAGTTCTAATATAAAACACTACTTTAATAAACATAATGGACAATTAGGAAAACAAGGTTCAGTTCCTTATGTTTTTGATCAAATGGGGATTATTGAATTTCCTAATGACGTTGCTAATGAAGATCAAGTAATGATGGTTGCTTTAGACAATGGAGCTACTGATTTTAAAAGTGAAGATGGAAGTTATTGAATTTCTTGCGAACCTAGTTCTTTTTCTAAACTAAAACAAGCATTAGATGAAAATTTCAAAATTGAAAACTATGAAACAGCAGAAGTAACATATATATCAAATTCTGATGTTGAAGTTACTAAAGAAAAAGAAGAACAAATTGAAAACTTTGTTTCTTTATTAGAAGATGATGAAGATGTTCAAGAAGTATTTCATAATGCATACTATCCAGAGGCATAATTAATTTAAATTTATTGAAAATAAAAGCAAACTTTCAAACTTGCTTTTATTTTTTTCAATACTTTTCTCATTTTTTTCTCAAATTTAAAATTTTTAAAATTAAGTTATGTATCTTAAAAATATGGAGGAAAATGAAAAAGAAAAAAATATTACTAAGTATTAGTTTTGTTGCTTCTTCTTTAGTAATTTTAGGTAGTTACATAATTGGAAGTAAATTTAATTTTAAAAAAGATTCAAAAAATGAAAATAACAAAATTTACGTTTCAATATTTGGTGCAGTTAAATATCCTGGAGAATATATTTTAAACAAAAATTCACTATTAAATGACTTATTAAAACTTGCAATTTTATTGCCGAATAGTGATGTAACAACATTAGATTTTGCTTCTCCATTAACTAACAAACAAAAAATTATAGTCAACTATCAAAAAAATACAAAAATACATATTAATGATGTTAAAAATATAGATGATCTTTTAAAAATAGGAATTAAAAAACATATTGCAAAAAAATTATTTGAATATTTAAAAAATAAAAATTTTCAAGTAACATGAAGTGAAATTGAAAAGATACCTGGCATAGGTTCAAAAACTATTGCGTTTTTAAAACAAAAATTGGTTATTTAAATAGTATTTTTAGTTCAATAATTACTGCATTAATTATTTTTATTTCCTTATTTAGCAATATTAGCAAAACAATTTTATTAGTTTTAATACCGATTTTAACCATCAATATTTTTAATTGAAAATATTTCTTAATTACTACTTTATTTATATTATTAATATTAATTTCATATTTTATCTATCAAAAATACATTTTCTCTAATATCGGCAATATTAATGAGACATTAAAAATTACTAAAGTTTACAAAAATACTACTATTGTAAGTAAAAATGGAATTAACTATTTAATTAAGAAAAATATAGAAAATGTAAATTCTTTTATAGAAATTGAAGGAAATGTTAAAAGAATTGAAAACATTACTTTTTTTAATTTGAATCAAAATGTTTTTTTAGAAATTCAAAATATAAAAGTAAAACAAGTTTATGTTTTTAATACTTTCATTCAAAAGTATATTTCAAGTAAAAGAGAAAATATTCAAAATTATTTAAATTTATTAATTTTTTCCACTAAAACTAAAAATAATGAAAGTATTTATGAAGAATTAAAAAATTTAAATATTATTCATTATTTTGTTGTAAGTGGTTTTCATTTTGGTTTAATATATTTTTCAACTATTTTTATCTTAAAAAAAGTTAAATTAAAAGAAGAATGAGCTGAACTAATAGGATTAATGCCATTAATACTATATTTGCATTTGTTAAATTTTCAATTATCATCATTGCGAGCATTTTTATTTATTTTGTTAACTTACATAAACAAAAAAATATTAAATAAATATTTTAGTAATATTGATTTATTATCGTTAACGTTATTAATGATTATAATTTTTCAACCTTATTGTATATATAACTATTCAGTTATTTTTTCTTTTGGAATAACATTAATATTATTAATTAGTAATAATCTTTTTAAAAAAATTAAAAATAAATATTTGAAAGTACTATTAATATGATTTACTGTATATATTTCTTCTAGTCTTATGTCATTGACTATTAATGAAAAAATATCAATCTTTGGGTTTGCTTATCAAATGTTATTTATGCCCATAATACCTATTTATTATTTTCTTTCCATATTTTTTATCTGATGAAATGGTTTGTTAGATTTAATATTTTCATTTTTTAATAATTTTTTAGATTTAATAAAAGATAGCAATTACTATTTATTGCTGCCTAACAAAATATTTTATTTTCCATTTGTTTTTCATTTATTGTTAATATACATAAATATTTGAATGAATAACAATAATTATTTTAATTTTTCTTTAAAAGTTCATAAAATTCAGATTCATTAATAATATTTATATTTAGTGCTTTGGCTTTTGATAGTTTATTTCCTGCATCTATACCAACTAATAAATATGATGTTTTAGATGATATGGAATTACTAATGTTTCCGCCATTTTCTTTTATTAAATTTTCAAAATAGCTTCTAGGTTGAGAAAGTGTTCCTGTTATTACAAAAATCATTTGTGAAAATTTTTCAGTTTTTCTTGATGAAATAAATTTTAAATCTAATCTCATTTCCAATAAATTTTTAACAGTTTCTATATTTTTCTTATCGCTTACTCATTTTTTTAATGAATCCACAATTTTTTCACCAATTTCATTATATTTAAGTAAATCATCATAATTAAATTCAAGAAAATTACTTAATAATTCGATTTTTTCAGCTAAGAAATAGGCAATTTTTGTTCCTATATGCTTAATAGAAAAACCGAAGATTAATTTTTCTAGTGAGTTAGAATAAGATTTTTCTATTGAAGAAAGTATATTCATAATAGATTTATGACCAAATCTTTCAATTTTCAGAATTTCATTTTTCCGATTTTTTAATCTAAAAAAATCCTCAATGGTTTTAATTAAATTATTATTAATAAAAATGTTGATGTTTTTTTCTCCCAAACTATCAAATTCCATCGCATCTTTTGAAGCAAAATGAATTAATTTTTTTCTTAATATTTCCGGACAAGTTTCATTAACACAATATTGTTCTAACATTGTTTTACTATCTTCTAATTTATTATGACAAAAAGGACAAATTTCTATTTTTTTAAAATTAGAATTTTTGGTTTTTTTATTCACAAGTCCAATTACACAAGGAATAATTTCACCAGCTTTTTTTATATATACTAAATCACCTATTTCTATTTTTAAATCATTAATATATTGAAAATTATTTAGTGTTGCAAATGATATTGTACTGCCTGATAATTGAACCGGCTCAAGTTCGGCATTATATGTAACTAGACCTGTTCTACCTACAGTGATAAAAATGTTTTTTATAGTTGTTGCAATAGCATTTGGTTCATATTTATAAGCAATAGCGGAGTGGGGAAATTTAACAGTTGATCCTAATGTTTTATAGTATTTTAATTCATTAAGTTTAATTACTACACCATCTGTTTCATAATTAAGTGTTTTTTTAATGTGTTTAAAATTGTCAATGTAATTTTTAATTTCTTCTATATTTTTTACTACTTTGGAATCTTTTGTTGTTTGAAAACCTAAAGCATTTAAAAAATTAAAAACTTCATTCATAGTTTTAATATTGTGATTTTCTGGATTTACAATTTGATACAAAAAAGCAGATAATTTTCGTTCTTTTACAATATTTGCATCAAGTTGCCTTAATGTTCCGGCAGCAGCATTTCTAGGGTTTGCTAATAAAGGTTTATTTTCCTTTGCTAACATCATATTTAATTTTTCAAATTTATCTAATTCTAAATAAATTTCGCCTCGTACTTCTAGATCATTATAATAAGATATAGTTTTAGGAATACTATCTATTTCTCTTATATTGTTAGTGACATCTTCACCAATTATTCCGTCCCCTCTAGTAATTGCTTGCAATAATTTACCGTTTTGGTATTTTACCGAAATTGAAAGACCATCTATTTTTGGCTCAATAAAAAAAGAATATTCATTTGTTATTTTATGAATATTATTAATAAATTTTTGAATTTCTTCTAGTGTATAAGCTTTATTTAAAGATAGCATAGGACTATTATGAGTTACTTTTTTAAAGATATCAGAAGCTTTGGCATTTATTTTTTGAGTAGGAGAATTGTTTAATTCATCAAAAGAAAAATAATTTGCATATTTAGTTTCCAATTTCTGCAATTCGATAATTCTTTTATCATAAATTTCATCACTTACAATTGGTTTATCTAAATTATAATAAGCATTATCTCATTCTTCAATTTCCTTTCAAATGCTAAAAATTTTATTTCTTATTTCTTCTTTTTCGTTCATAATTTTCTCCTTCTCTTTTTATACACGTTGAAATGTTAACAATCATCAATTAGGAAGATGAATAATATCTAATTGGCAAATAATAACCATTATTGTGCACCCAACTATAAATAGTAAAGCTATCATATCTCTCCAATTTGGTTTTAATTGGCGGTAATGGCTTCTTTTAGCGTAAGGTTCATAACCACGAGATGTCATAGCATCTGATAAGTCATTGGCTTTTGAAAATGAAGAAACAAATAATGGAACTATCAAAACAATAAATGATTTTGTTTTATCTTTTAAACCCCCATTTTTAAAATCCACGCCTCTACTTGATTGAGCTTTCATAATACGTCCTGCTTCTTCTAATAAAGTAGGAATAAAACGAAGAGCAATAGATATTATCATAGTTATAATTTCCGTAGGAATTCTAAACAATTTTAATGGATAAAGAATGTCATTAATAGCTTTGGTTAATAAAACAGGTTTTGTAGAAACTGTTAAAATAGTTGTTGTTAAAATTACGCCATATATTCTTACAAATATTGAAATTGTTCTTATAACAGTGAATTTTGTTAATTGAAAAATTTTATTAGGTCCAAACGGTGCCCAATATATATCATTTATTATTGTTTGACCACGGTGAAAAACATATCCATCGATATTTGCTTCTCCAGGTAATGGTATATAAGGCAATGAACCTTGAGCACCAACAACACCTTTTATAGTAAGCATATTTACTATGAGTAAAAATAAAGCAATATATAGAGGGGTTTTTAATTTTTTAAAACATGATTTTATTGATCTTGTAGTAATCATGTAAACAATCATAATCAATGCAATTAAAATACATAAAGTGAATAAGTGATCTGTAATAAAAAACAAAATTATAAATAAAATGTTTGTTAAAAATTTTAGTCTAGGATCTAATTTATGAACAAATGTATCTAAATTAACATATTTACCAATAATATTTCTATTCATTTTTCTTTCCTTTCAAAATGTTATTAATACTATTAGCCAATTCTTCTAAACTAGTTACTTTACCTATATTCTTTCAATTACTTCTTAACTTATTAGTAAATGATAATAATTTTGTAGGAATCAAATCATTTTCTTCTAGAAACTTATCATTACTTAAAATATTGTAAGTATCACCATCATAAATTATTTTTCCTTGTTTCACAAAAATAGTTCTTTTTGTTCATCTTAAAGCATTATCCAAATCATGAGTAACCAAAACTATTGTTTTTCCTTGCTTATAAAGCTCATAAAATAAGTGGAGCATTTCTTCAACACCCTGAGGGTCTAAACCAGCTGTAGGTTCATCTAAAACAAGAAATTTTGGTTCCATTGCCAAAATTCCGGCAAGGGCGACTCTTCTTTTTTGACCGCCTGATAGATCAAATGGACTACGTTGTAAATAATCTTCTGGTAGTCCTACTAACTTAATATAATTTTTTGCTAATTCTTTAGCCTTTTCTTTTTTCATTCCCATTGATATAGGACCAAAAATAATATCTTTTTCAATAGTTGATTCAAATAATTGATACTCTGCAAATTGGAATACCACGCCAACTTGTTTTCTTAAAGATTTAATGTTTTTTATTCTTCTTATTGTTTTACTTACTTCAATATCGGTCTCGATAATTTCAACTCTTTCAGAAAATTTTATTTTCTTAAGTTCTTCTTTCTTTTTTGTTCATTCACTTATTTCGTTTTGATATTGTTTTTTTTCTGTGTCACTAGCGTTTTTTACCAATTTAGGTTTTACTAATTTTATTCTTTTGCTAATTGGTACAAATTTAAAGTTAACTGCACCACTATCAGGAATTAATAGAGCATTCAAATGTTCAATTAAGGTAGTTTTACCACCACCAGTAGGTCCTATTATTGATATTGCTTCACCCTCTGATATTTCAAGGCTAACTTGATCTAAAACTTTAATATAAGTAGGAAGCTTTTTATCATATTCTTTCGTTATTTTATTTACTTTAATTTGCATATTTCCTCTATTAATTGACTTTCATCGTATGTTGGATTTACACCTTCTATCATTTCGCTTAATTTGTAAACAAAAGGTGAATCAATTTTTGCAAGTTCTATTATTTCTTTATTTTTAAGAATTTCAAGTGGAGTGCCAATGGCAACGACTTTCCCTCCTGAAAATACAATTAATTTATCAGCCAATAAAGCTTCATCCATATCATGTGTTATTGAAATAAGAGTTTTATTTGTTTTTTTATGTAAGTCATGAATTATTTTATAAATATCGCTTCTTCCTTTTGGGTCTAACATTGAAGTAATTTCATCAAAAATAATTATTTGAGGATCTAATGCTAAAGTAGATGCAATTGCAACTCTTTGTTTTTGACCACCTGAAAGATTTTGTGGTTCTCTATCTAAATGATCAATCATCCCTACTTCTCTTGCATACTTTAAGACAATATCATGCATCTCAGTAAAATTTATTTTTTTGTTTTCTAAACCAAATGCAATGTCATCTTCAACAGTCGCACCAATAAATTGATTATCAGGATTTTGAAAAACTATTCCGATTTTCTTTCTAATTTCTGGTAAATTTTCTGCATTAATTTCTATATTGTCAATAATAATTTTCCCACTAGAAGCTTTATAAATTGCAGAAAGTAATTTTGAAAAAGTGCTTTTTCCTGAACCATTATGTCCAAGAATTGCCACATATTTACCATCTTCTATTGTTAAGTCAATATTATCTAAAGCAAAGCGAGTTGCTCCAGGATATTTGTAAGATAATTTTTTTATTTCAATCATAAATAAAATTATAAATTATTATTAAAATAATAATACTAATTACATTAAATATGAAAGAAATTAAAAAACCACTATGATAAAGTGGTTTTTTATAATTTTATCCATAAAAATAAACAACTTATTTTTTAAATTCCTCATCCTTTAAAACACCTATGTAAGGGAGTTGTCTCATTTTTTCTTTCCAATCAAAACCAAAGCCTACAACAAATTCATTTTTGATAATAAAACCAAAATTATCAGGTTCAAAATCCACTTTTCTTCCTGAAGGTTTATTTAATAAAGTAAGTACTTTTAATGATTTCGGATTTCTTGATTGTAATAAATTAACAACCTTTTGCATTGTTCTACCAGTATCAATAATATCTTCTACTATTAAAACATTTTTATTTTTAATATCATTTGCTAAATCTAAAACTACTTTAACACTTCCTGATGAATGTTCTTTACCATCATAAGAGCTTAGAATCATAAAATCCAAGAGAAAGTCCACTTTTACTGTTTTAATTAACTGTGCTAAAAAAGGTAATGAGCCTTTTAACAAACCAACAATTATTAAATCATCATCAATTTTTTCATACGTACTATTGACTCAGTCACTTAATTCAGTAATTTTTGATTCTAAAGTTTTTTGATCAAATAAGATATATTTAATTCTCCTATCTATATTTTGCATTTACTTCTCTTTCTATTATATTAATAGCTTCATCAAAAACTTCTTTTTCGGTTTTATTGTTAGCATCAATAATAACGTATTTTAAATTATATTTACAAGCAATTTCTTTAAATATTTTTAAATAGTTATTGTGCAAATTTTTAAAATATTCATAATTAGAATCAAAATTATTAACTTCTGTTTCTCGTCCTCTTTCAAAAATACGTTTAACAAAAGTTTCAAAAGATATATCTAAGTATATTGCAAGCTCTGGAAGTTCATTATTGCTTATCAAACGTTCAAATAAAGCATCATATGCATCAAGATATCTCTGTCCTTTTTCTGACAAAATTAATTTAGCAAAAATATAATGTTCTAACGAAAATCTATCCAAAAAAATATGATCATTTTTTGGATCTTTTTTATCTTTTAAAAATTTATCAGTCATTTCTGTAAATTTTGTTGAATGATTTTCAATAATATAAGATTGAAAACCAATTGTTAAATTAGGTTGTTTTTCATAAAGTCACTTTAAAAAAGTGTTAAAAACTTCATCACCTTCTTCAAACTCATGTAGCATAATTGAATTTTTATAATAATTGTGTAGCTTTTCGGAAAGTGAACTTTTTCCAGCTGCTATCATTCCGCTAATTCCTATAATCATAATTTTCCCTACTCTTTTTTTGTTTTATATTTTATATAAAGAAAGTTATTATTTTTGAAAATAAAATTAAAAAAATAAAAGACCATAAAAAGTTATCTTTTATTAATCATTTTTTATTAAAGTAAATCTAAAATTTCTGAAAAAGTTTTATTCGTATCTTTTGTTTGCAAAATTCAAGATTTAATTAAATTTAACATTAAGGCAATCACTGTCATTGGTCCTACACCACCAGGTACTGGAGTAATTAAACTTGCTTTTTTACTACATTTTTCAAAATCTAAATCGCCATATATTTTATTATCAACTCTATGAATTCCAACATCAACTAGAATGGCATTATTTTTTATGTTATCTATTAATACTGAATTTCTTTTTCCTGTAGCAACAACAACTATTGAAGATTTAATTATATTTTCTTTAGGTGTATCTTTAGTATACACTCTAATAGTATTATTAAAATTTGATAAATATCTAGCCAAAGGCTTACCAACAATATTTGATTGACCAACAATGGAAATATCATTGCTAATTAAATTTACATTATATTTTTTAAGTAGTAATATTATCCCTTTAGCAGTTGCTGGTAAAAAGTTATTATTATCAATAAAATTGGAATTTAAATTAAAAGTGGATAAACCATCAATATCTTTTTCTTTAGGAATTGTATCTAGTATGTCTTGAACGTTATCAATTTTATTCGAAATCATTGGCAATTGAATTATTAATCCAGTTACTTTTTTTGAAAGTTTTAAAATTTCTTCTTTTATTATTGTTGAAGTTGAATTTTCCAATAATTTTACAAATTCGGTTTTAAGCCCTAAATCATTTGCTATTTTTATTTTATGTTTAATGTAAATGTTAGATTCTTCTAAATTACCAACTTGAAGAACACCTAAAATAGGCAAATCATTTCTATTTGATTTGCCAATAAGTTCTTTTAATTTGTTTTTTAATTCTAAAGAATATTTTTTCCCATCTAGAATTTCAAACATTTTAAGAATTCTTTCTAAAAGAACCTTCTTTGCTTTGTACTATAACAGAAGTAGTATCTGATAATGATTTTGCATAATCAATTGCTTCTTTTTGAGTTTTAAAAGTCTTTACAGCTCTTTTTCCTTTTGGATTTTTAACAGCTCAACCGCTTTCGTGATTTACCACATAACGAACGGACATTTTTTCTCCTTATTAAATAAATTTATTATTTATAATTTTACTAAAATTATAGCATTATGCATAAGCTTTTTTGTGTTTAAGGATATAAAAAATGGTGGAGATGCGGGGAATTGAACCCCGGTCCACACATTCACCTTTAATAAGTGTTTACAAGTTTATTTAGTTAAATGTACACAAAATTTTATATAACTAACAAATTTTAAAAAATGCGCTGATTTAATTTCACAATAGGTTAATCAGAAACTCTATTGTAAAGCTCTTTATCCACAAATTAACAATTTGAGCAAATAGTTAATTGACTAATATTTAATTAAGCAAATACTAGATTTTGATTTGATTGTGACATCATCACAAGATTTAGATCAAGTTTTTGATCTGATTTTTTAGTTTCTAAATTTGCATTTAAAAGCCTAGAAGCATTAAGGTTTGCCAAACCACTGAAACTTATTAAAGCAAATGCCTGTCGAAGCCATTACATCCCCATGTTAGGGTGCCTAAATTATAACCTTTATTCTTTTTTTGACCTCTTCTTTTTTGATTTTTTCTCTTTTATCATATTTTTTAAGATGTTTAACCAAAGCTATCTCAACTTTAATTTTATTTCTAACTCAATATAAAGAGAGTGGAATAATTATCAAATTTAATCTATCTTGAAAATTCTTTAATCTTAATATTTCTTTTTTATGCATCAATAATTTTCTTGAACGAAAAGGATCAGATTTGACTAACATATATTGTGAAATATTTGCATTATTTAATCAGATTTCATTATGATTATTAATTGTGCAAAAAGCATTGTTTAATTTAACATTTTTTGCTCGTATGCTTTTTACTTCTCAACCCAATAAAGAAATACCACACTCATAAGTGCTATGTATTTCATAATCATTTTTCATAAATTTATTTTTTGCTATTAAAGAAGTCATAATTTAATTATATATAAAAGTTTATTTTAAATTAAACTAACTTTGCATTGATGTTTCCTTTTTCTTTATCAATAGAATCAATTAATATTTGATATTTATTTCCTACTTTTAGTTCAATATTTTTACCTTTGGCAATAAAATCTGAAATTTTAACAATATCACTATTCATATCTTCAAATCTAACAAGTGTACTAGTTTGATATTCTTCAATATTAAAAAAAGCACCGAATTTTTCTAAACTAACTAAAGTTGCTTCAAATTTTTTATTAATGAATTTTTCAAAAAATTGTGACTTTCTTACATCTACTATATCTCGTTCAACTGTCATAGCAATTTTTTCTGATTCAGAATTTAACATAGCAATTTTTTCTATGTTTTTTCTTTCTTCATCAAATTTAGTTTCATCAACATTATGTTCAAATAAATATTTTCTAATTAAACGATGAATTAAAAGATCAGGATATCTTCTTATTGGACTTGTGAAATGTGAGTAAGCTTTAGATGCTAAACCAAAATGTCCAATATTTTCAACACTATAAAAGGCTTTTTTCATAGTTCTTAATAAAAACATTTTTATATAGTCATCAAATTTATATTGTTTTATTTTTTCAATCATTGAAGAAAATGATTTAGGATTACCATCAAATGGCACATTTATATTTTTTAATCCAACATAATTAATTAAATTTTGTAATGCTAATAATTTATCAAAATCAGGTTGCTCATGAATTCTATAAATTGATGGTAATTTTTTAGATAACATTAAAGATGCTACTGTCTCATTTGCTCTAACCATAAAATCTTCAATTAGTTTTTCACTTTCACCATCTTTTTGAATAACAATATTTACTACTTCATCATTATTCATAAGTACTTTTGATTCTTCTATTTCAAAATCAACATATCCTTCATCTATTTTTTTAGTTCTAAGTATTTTTGAAAGTGATTTAGCATTATCTAATAATGACGAAATGTTTGTAGGAATTGTAATTTTATTATCAAAATAGTCATTAACTTCATTATATGTCAAACGATAATCTGAACAAATAACGCTAGGATAGATATTTTCAGAAATATTGTTACCATTTTTGTCAATTTCTAGTTCAAGAGTTATGCAACATCTAATAGCATTGGGATTTAAAGAACAAATACCATTTGATAATTCAAAAGGTAACATAGGAATAACTTTTCCTGGTAAATAAATACTTGTTCCTCTTTGCAATGCTTCTTTATCTATTTCACTATTTTCTTTTACGTAATATGAAACATCAGCAATATGTATGAATAACTTGTAATTACCATTTGGAAGTGTATAACATGAAATAGCATCATCAAAATCTTTAGTATCAAGTCCATCAATTGTGACTGTTAATAAATTTCGTAAATCTTTTCTTTTAGTTATTTCTGTATCTGAAACTTCTTGAGGAATTATGGTTGCTTCTTGTAAAATTTTGTCAGCAAATATAGGATTAACATCATTATTGGCAATTATCTTTTTAATTACATAATCTTTTTCATTAATATTAGAAATAATTTCATCAAATAAAATAACTACATTATCATAATTAGGTTTTAAAATACTACATTTTACTAAATCTGTTTGCTTAATTTTGTTAGGAATATTAGAAATGTTAATAAAACAAAATTTAGCTTTATTTTTATCATCAAAAGCTTTAAAAATTGGTTTGTTATTTATAAATTCAATAAAACCCACAATAGACTTCATTGAATGTTCTAAATTTTGAATAATATTTGCTTTATATAAAGTTCTTTTTTCATTATCTTCATAAGAAAATATAGATACTTTAAGTAAATCTTTATCTAAAACTCCATAAAGTTGAAAAGGCGGCAAAAAAGCACTATTTTTTTCACCATTAATTGGGTTAATAAAATCAATAAATCCTAGCCTTTTACTAGTTATTGAAATAGGTGCTTCTGTTTCTGTTATTAAATTGATTTTTACATAATCATTATTTTTTAATCTTTCGATTTCTTTTTTAGCAATTAGATTATTTAAAATGTTTGTTAAATGTTTATTTTGATTGGGTGATATTTTAAGATATTTAGCAATTGTTAAAAATGATACTGTTTTTTTATATTTAATAAAGTCTAAAACTTCCTCATCAGAAAATTTTAGACTTTCTTTATTTTTGAAATTTTTCATTATTATTTTTGAAGAAGAACTCTTAATACTATGCACAAAATAAATAAAAGCATTCCCAAAGTTAACATTGAATATTTTAGAACTTTTTTAATTCCTCGTTCTTTTGAAACTTTAAATAAATCTAAATCTCCACTACCTACTAAAGCTCCACTAAAACTATTAGAATCTGGAGCCATTAATAAAGAAATAAACATAATAGCAAATGAAATAACCATTAGTATTGAAATTATAATTATTGAGGCAACTTTCATACTTATCTCCTATTCTTTTTCCTTTAAATTAAGTCCATATTCATTTAATTGTTCTTTTGTTACTATCGAAGGCGAATTAGATAATAAATCAATTCCTTTGGCATTTTTAGGAAATGCTATCACATCTCTAATCGAAGTAGAATTAGTTAAAATCATTAAAATTCTTTCTATTCCAAACGCTATCCCATTGTGTGGTGGTAAACCATAATCAAATGCTTTTAAAAAAAATCCAAATTTATCTTGTTGTTCTTTTTCTGAAATATTTAAAGTTTCAAAAACTTTTTTTTGAATATTTGGATCAAAAATTCTAATTGATCCTGAGGCTAATTCAAAGCCATTTAAAACAGAGTCATATGACTTAGCTCTAACCTTCTCATATTCTTTAGTTTCTAAGTATTTAAATGTCGATTCTTCTATTTGTGTAAATGGATGATGAGCAGCTTGGTATGTTTTTGTTTCTTCATCATACTCAAACATTGGTCAATTTACTATTCATAAAAAATTCAATTGATTAGGGTCCGCTAAATGATATAACTCATTCAATAAAACTCTAATTGCACCTAGTGATTTTAAAGCATCTTCTTCTTTTTTTGCTATTGATAAAATTATTGTAGGATTCTTGATTTCTTGTTTATTTATTAAAGTTTGAATAGTATTTAATTTATTTTTGTCAATGCTTTGTGAATTTTTAGGAGAAATTATTTCTAAATTTTGTCCATTATTTTTTGAAAATATTTCTTTTATAATAGATTCATTTTCAAAAATTTCTCTATCAAAGAAAATTGCTTTAATAAAACTCCCATCAGGATAAAATGGTTTTAAATCATTTGTCAAATCCTTAATTAAATATCCATATCTCGTATCTGGTTTATCATTTCCATAATTATGAAGTGAATCAAAGTAATTCATTCTTGGGAAAGGCGTTTTTATATTATAACCAAAAGGTTTTAAAACTTCCTTTCACATGTTTTCACAAATACTAAAAATCTCTTCCATGCCAGCAAACGACATTTCAATATCTAATTGAGTAAATTCTGGTTGTCTATCTTTTCTTAAATCTTCATCTCTAAAAACTCTTGCAATTTGAAAGTATTTTTCAATTCCTGATGCCATTAATAGTTGTTTATATAATTGTGGGGATTGAGGTAATGCAAAAAATTTTCCAATTCTTCTTGTAGGAACTAAATAATCACGAGCGCCTTCAGGAGTTGATTTCGATAAAATTGGTGTCTCAACTTCAATGAAATTGTGCTTATCAAAATAATTTCTTATTGCTAATAATAACTTATGTCTAAACTTTAAATTATTTAGCATTTTTTCTTGTCTTAAATCTAGAAATCTATATTCAAGTCTTAAATCTTCATTAGCAGAAGTCATTTTATTAATTTCAAATGGAATTTGTTTAGCTGAATTTAAAATTTCGTATTTTTCGACTAAAATTTCAATTTCGCCTGTCGATAATTCTAAATTTGGTTCTAATCTTTTTTGTACTTTACCTTCTACTTTAATACAACTTTCTTTAGTTAAAAGAGGATCAGAAATATCATGAAAAACTAGTTGAATTAAGCCAGTTGAATCTCTTAAATCAACAAAAATTTGATTTTTAAATTTTCTTTTATTCGCAATTCAACCATATAAGACAACTTTTTCTTTAATATTATTGATTCCCAAATTTCCACAATATATTTTTTTCATTTTATTTCTCCATTTTAAATAATTCTTTTTCCAATTCATTTAAATTATTATAAGTAATTGTTTTTTCAGTTGCATTTGTTTTTATTTTGAATTCATTTGATTTGGAATTTAATTCTTTAAATATTATATATTTTGGTGCAAGTTGATATGCTTTTTTAAACAATTGTTTTATATTAATTTTTTCATTAATTAAACAAACATTATATTTTTTTCGCAAGTCATATGCTATTTCAAGAATTTCATTTCGCTCTTCTTCATTAAGATAGGCTATTAAAAAATCTATTTTCTTTACTAAAATAGGATAATTTTTTATATTTGATTTTATTATTTCTATTAATCTATCAACACCAAAAGCAAAACCAATCGAGCCAATGTTAGGACCACCAAAATTTTTTACCATCCCATCATATCTCCCTCCTGCCAAAATAGTAGATTTTGTTCCTAATGCAGAAGAATTAGATACAAATTCAAAAACTATGTCATTATAGTAATCAAGTCCTCTTACAAGTGAATAATTAATAGAAAAAGGAATATTAAATTTTTTTAATAAATTTAATAAATCATTAAAATTATTTTTTTCTTCTTTAGATAAATAATCTATAAGTTTAGGTGCGTTTTTAACAAACTCTTTTTCCTGTTCTTCTTTATCATCAAGAATTCTTAAAACATTTTTTTCTAAACGTATTTTTGAAGTTTCATTTAATTTTTCTTTGTATGGCAAAAAGTATTCTTTTAGAACTTTAATATAATTGTTTCTACTATCAAATGAGCCAAGATTGTTAATTTCTAATACAAAATCTTTTATATTAATTTCATTTAAAAAGTCAAAAGCCAATTTTATTATTTCAAAATTTGTTAATAATGTTTTAGGAGCTATTAATTCTACACCCCCTTGAGTAAATTGTCTAAATCTTCCTTTTTGTGGTCTTTCGTAGCGAAACATAGGACCAAAATAAAATAATTTAGCACCTTCTAAATTATTAATTTTATTTTCTACAAAAGCCCTTATAGTAGACGCTGTTGCTTCTGGCCTCAATGCAATAGTTCTATCACCATTGTCCTTAAAAACATACATTTCTTTAGAAACAATATCGCTTGTTTCGCCAACTGATCTAATAAATAAATTAACATCTTCTATAATTGGTGTTTCAATATAATTAAAATCATATTTTTTAGCCACACTAAAAAATATGTTTTTAATATAGTTTAAAATTTCTGATTCTTGATTATAAATATCTTTAGTACCCTTTAATTTATTAAACATTTTAATTTCCTATTCTGAAAAGTCATTTATTCCAATAAAACTTTGCTCACGAATTTTTTGAGTATTTCAAAAACCTGATTCTATACGTTTTGCTTTGTTTTTATATTTAAGCATGTACATGCGCATTGAAATATTAGGAATTAAAAACATGTTAATAAATACTAATGATATTAAACCAAATGTTGTTCCTAAAACTATTGTTTTATTTAATGAAGTCATTAAATTTAGACCTAATATAATGACAACAATTCAAGTAATTAATAATGAAAATTGTCTAGAAATAGAATCTATTATTGTTGTTTTAAAGATTTCTTTTATTCTATCGTTTGTATAAATAAAGTTTTTTGTATTTAAATCTTTACTAAATTCATCTTTTATTCTTGCTGCATTCAAAATATTGTCATGAACAAGAAAAATACTTGTTAATATAATTGCATCAACAACTGTAGCATTAAATGGAGTATAAGTCATTAGGATAAAAGCAAACATCATAATTATCACAAATATTTCATTTAATATTAATGATAAAGCTGAAGCTAATGAATATCTAAAACTCATATAAACAGCTACTAATACTATTCCTGAAAATACAATTGCAATTAAGTATCCCGTGTCAATTCCTAAACTAATTGGAGAAATCTGACTTGATTCAATTTGAGTACCTTTAAGGATAGGATTAGACGCAATTATACTATTTATTTTTGCTAATATATCTGTATTTGAATTTATTAATGCAATATAACTACTCTTTTCGTTGTTACTTAATGCTGCTTGAATATCAAGTGAAGGCATTGCTGTTTTGAATGCTTTAATAATTTCATTTATATTATCTTCGGGTCAAAAAACGCCATCTTTAGGTTTAAGTGCATAATAAAATCCCCCACGCAATTCACTATTTAAATTCATTCCAAATAATAGTGAACCTTTTCCACCGGAAATTCCAAAGTATACAATTAAAGCAATTAATATAAATGCAGCAAAACCAATAGCAAAATATTTAGATTTAGATATTAAATTTACTTTTTGAATAGTATTATAGCTTCTACTATTTTTTCATAATATCAATGTAGTAGTATTGTCAAATGCTTCTGTTTTAGCCCAATTTCTTAAAACTACTGTCTGCAATATAATAGCTATTAAAAAGCATAAAACAATAGATGTAAACATAGTCATACCAATAATGGTGCTATATGAAACACTTATAAATATTGATAGTAAGGAGAGAATTATTATCCCCACAACACTATCCAACGAACTTATTAGTGTAGTCTTAATACTTTTAGAAATAGCTTTACTTGCATTCGATCCATTCATAACTTCTTTTCTAAAAATATCGAGTTGATTGTGAATTAAATCAAACACAATAATTAAAGCAATTATTATTGCGATAGCAATTATAGGACTAATGTGTATATTGAATGCCGCAATAATAACTAACAACATGAATACAAAGAATGCAATTGTTGTCATCGAAAGTAGTCCAAATAAACGATATCTTGCAATGAGGAAAATAGCAAATAATGAATAAATAATTCCTAAAACAACTAAATATCTATTAGTTGCAGATGAATTAGTTGTTATAAAATAACTTGATTGTTCAACTAACTCAAAAGGAGCCATAGAATAATTAATGGCTGATGCTAATTCAGAATCAGTATAACCATTTTTGTTTTCATTAACTAATCAAATTGAAGAGTCTTTAACATTACTGGTTCTTAGCGCATATGGTTTAGCAACAGTTATTAAATATTTTGATGCAATATCCTTCAAAACAGGATTAACTTTCTTCTTCTTTTGTTTTCCATCTTTAGTTTTACCATTATCATCAATTTCTTGTTGATTGGCACTATTACCAATGTAAGCATAATTTACAGGATTTTCTTTGGCCGCTTTTCAACCTTCAGGATCTTCTCTTTTAGCCTTTTCAACAAATTCTTTTAAATTCATTCAAATATAAGTATTTGAAGCTAACGCTGAAAAGTATTTATTATACAATCCTAAAATATATGATTCTTCAGCATATTTAATAAACTCAGATCATCCATCGTCAGTAAATTTTAAACTAACTCTATTAGATAAGCCTTGTGAATTTCTTGCACTAGCAGGATTTTCAGCAAGAGATGGTAAAAAATCAGCGGGATCACCATCTAAAAATTCTTGTAAAGTTCTACGTCTTCTTTCACCTTTACCTAATCTAGACATAAATTGACCACGATAAAAAACGGGATTACCATTTTCGTCAGTCATTGTAAGATAAGGTTTGTTAAGTAATGATCGCATTAATGCAATTTTTTCTTGGTCAGTTTTATGTGCATAACTAGCTAACGAAATAACGTTATTAGAACCCAAACTTAAATCATAAGCTGATAATAAATTTGAGTTTTGCAAATATTTTTTAGTAGTATTAAGAACTTCTTGTGGCGAAGGTAATTTTGAATTTTTTAAATTTTTGTTAGTAGTTTCTTTAATCTTTAATGTTGCTTTTACGCCGTCTATCTTACTTGAATTGTTAACAGCCATTTTTGGTTTTAAATAAAAAATAGAACCAAAAATTATTGCCAATAGCATAGCTACTACAAAAAATATATTAAAAATCCATCTTAATTTTGTATTAATTGCTCTCGTTTTTTTCATATTTAAACTATTATAATAGATAACTTTTTTTAAAAAACAAATTTATTTAAATAATCAATACCATTTTTAGTTATCCTTCTTCCTCTTGAAGTCTTTTCTATTAATTGATAAACTAATAAAGTTGGTTCAATTTCATTAATAATTGTTAATTTATCATCTTTAACAATACTACTTATTGTATCTAACGAGCCAAAACTATCCTGAAAAATCTCATGCAAGGTTTTTAAATATTCAATTTGAAAAGTTGTTAATCCATATTTAAAAACTCCAATAAATTTAAATGCTTTTTTAACTATTTTTAAATTTATATTAGGTTGTTCATCATAAATTGAAAAATCGTTAACTCTTTCAAGCAAAATATTAGCAATTCTAGGAGTTTGTCTAGAATGACTTGCGATTTCTTTTATTGAATCTTCATCTATTTTTATATTATTTCTTTTGGCTGAGTTTTTAATAATAATAGCAATTTCATCATCATTATAAGGGCTAAGTTTTCCAATATAGCCAAAACGATCCTTTAAAGGTTTTGATAGTAAATTAAATTTTGTAGTAGCGGCAACTAACGTAAATTTTTTTAATTTCATTCTCATAATACGTTTATCACCATCTACACCAATTGTTAAATCAATAACTCCTTCTTCTAAGGCCAGGTATAATAATTCTTCTAGATTTTTATTAATTCCATGGATTTCATCAATGAAAATCACATCATTTTCTTTAATAGAAGATAATAAAGTTAGTAAATCACTTTTTTTCTCTAGAAGCGGGCCTTGAGCATAAACTATATTTCTTTTTGTTTCATTAGCAATGATTTTTGCCAAACTTGTTTTTCCCAACCCTGGAGCACCATAAAATAAAATATGATCAATAATTTTGTTTTGTTTTTCCGCACTAGAAATAATTACTTTTAAAGTTTTGATAATTTTTTCTTGTCCAACAAAATCTTTAAATTTTTCAACTCTAAACTCTTGCTTCATTTTGATTTTTACTAATTAAAATAATGGCATCTTCAACGCATTTTTCAATATTATCATTAATTTGCATATTATCTAAAGCAAATTTGATTTGTTGATTTTTAAAACCTAGCATTCGCATCGTTTCCTTAAATTTATTTTCAATATTTGATGCTTGAATAGGTTTAACTTTCGACATTTCCTCATCGGTTAATTTTGATAAAAATTTAGTATATTTTTCTTTGTATGTAAAAATAATATTATTAGCAATTTTGCTTGAAACATAAGGTATTTTTACTAATTCTTCATTATTGCCATTAGCAATATAATTAATAATGTTTTCTCAACCAAAATTTAAAATACTAATGGCAGTTTTAGGTCCTAATCCTTGCAAAGCAATTAAATCCTCAAAAATTACCATTTCTTTAAAATTGTCAAATCCATATGTAGTTTTTGAAAATTCATTAACTATATTTAAAATAAAAATTTTTCTTACTTCTTCTTTTTTGAACCTTTCAGAATTAGGTATATAAATTAGTTCTCCTTCACCATTATGATCTAATATTAAATAATTAGTATTTACATGCATAATTTTTCCATATTTATAAATTGTCATTTTCTCCTCTTTTCATGCTTAAAGTATAAATTTGGGAATAATTGAATTTTTTAAAAATGAGAAAAATTAAGGAAAAAAATGTGAAAATCAATCATTTTTGATTGCTATTTCAAAAGATGATAAAATAACAATTATGAAAAATATTGAAGTAAATATAGAGATCGCTAAAGATTCAAAAATTAAATATGAATTTAATAGAGAAACAAGAAAAATTAAAGTAGATAGAATTTTAAGAGGTGATTTTAAATATCCAGCAAATTATGGATACATATCTGAAGCATTAGATTGAGATGGAGATGAACTAGACGTTTTAGTATATTCATCTGAAACATTTTTGCCAGGAACATCGTTAAATGCTAGAGTTATAGGTGCCATGAAAATGATTGATTCAGGGGAAACTGATACAAAATTAATTGCTGTACATGCTGATGATTATCGTTTAGATCATATAAAAAATTTAAAAGATATCGATCAGATGTGATTAGTAAGTGTAAAAAACTTTTTTAGTACTTATAAAGAATTTAAAGGTAAAAATATTACTCAAGTTACAGGCTTTGAAAATATTGAATGAGCAGAAAATGAATATTTAGAATGTTGTGAACTTATGAAAAAATATGGTTCACTTCCAAAAGAAGAATTTATTAAAAAAATGAAAAAAGAACACCCTGAAAAATATCTATAATTGCTATTTTTAAGAAAATTACAAAAAAAGTCCTTTTGTATAAGGATTGCTAGAAAGTAACATGAAGTGCAACACCTATGTGCTTCATGTTTTATTTTATATTTTTCAAAAGTTAAAAAACAAAAATACACTAAATATTAGTGTTTGAGTATATTTGAAATTAGTTTATTAAGCAAATATTTTGTTATATTCTTCTATTAATTCTTTTTCGTATAAAGCATATGAGGATTTTCAATTAAAAATTTTTCTACGTTTAAAATTAATTCTTTCTGTGGCAATTTGAATTTCATTAATATCAATTTCATTAAAATTAGTGCCTTTAGCAAAAATTCTTCTAAAAATACCATTTCAATTTTCATTACTTCCTTTTTGTCATGAAGCATATTTATCAGTAAAATATACAAATATATTTAATTTGTAAGCTAGTAAACCAATTTTTCTAAATTCAAAACCATTATCTGTAGTAATCGATTTTACTGGGATATTATTATTTGCAATTAAATTATTTAAAATTCTATTAAGATTATCAGGATGCTTACCTTTCATAACTGCCACATAACAAAACCTTGTTTTTCTTTCTACTAATGTGATTATATGATTAGCACCTCTAACATTTTTGCCACAAACTAAGTCAAGCTCTCAATGCCCAAATTCTAATCGATTATTTATTTCTTTTGGTCTTGCTCATATTGGTTTTATATATCTTGCTCCAACAAGGCGATCAATAACATTAGTTTTTGAACGTTTTCCTCCTTTTGTGTAATTTTTTCTTAATAAATCTTTTCTACTAAAAACTCATTTACCAGAGTTTATTCAATTAAAAATAGTTTTTAAACATGGTATTTCAAATTCATTTACACTCATATTATTTTTTATAAAAAAATAAGTTGATTCAACCGTTCAAAGTTTACCATCATATAATGCTGCAAATTGATCGATAAATTCTTCATATCTATCTCTTACTAAAAAATATCAAAAATAAGATCTATGTTTACTTCTGAGAATAGACTTTTGATTAGCTATTTCTGGATTGTAAATTAATTTATCATTATCAAAATTGCGTTTTATTTCGCGAGATATTGTTGATGGTGATTTATTTATTTGTTTGGCTATTTTTCTAATAGAAAAACCTTTATTTAAATATTCTTGAATAATAATTCTATTTTTGTAATTTAAGTGATTATAATTAATCATGAGTAACCTCTTGAAGCACTTTATTTAGGTTGCTCTTTTTTTTATTTACTTTAATATAAAAAATGCAACCTATAAAAATTATTTCATAGTGTTGCACTTTATATTACAATGTAGCAAAGTCCTTTTGTATAAGGATTTTTTTGTTTTTTATTATTTCTCTATATATTTAAGCGATTCGGCTTAAATATATAAGTTAAAAAGTCAAAAAAATACTTTAACAAAGTTATTTTTTTAATATATAAAATAAAGGCAGGAACAAAAAATCCAAAATTAACCCTAGGAGGAAATAAATGAATTTAAGAGAAAAAATGGCATATTTAATGGCATATAAAAATCTAAAAGAAACGACTGACAATGTAATCAAAAAAGTCTCTCTTAATATTGACTTTAGTATTTTAAAAAATAAAGAAAAAATAATAAAAGTTAAATTAATGTGAGATAAACTAAACAATCATATTATGAATTTATTTAGAAATTCTTTGTATGATGATTATCAAATTATTTTTGAAAATATAGTAATCAAAAATATAAGTAATACTAAATGGTATTTAAAATATTTTTCCAAAACCACTTTTTATCGAAAATTTGCCAAACTAATTGATGTTATTTTATGGTTGCTATCATAAAATGGAACTAAATGAATCGATTATTTATAAATAAATAGTTACTAACAATGGTTTCTATTTTTTTAATTATAGATTGAAAAAATGATTAACTTAAAGAGTGTCTACGCATAATTGTTTAGACACATAATTTAGAGGGAGAAAATATATGTCAAATAAAGCTTATTTAGAATATTATGAAAAATTTTTGAAAGATTTTACTAAATATATAAATAATGACTTAAATAAAAAAGATACAGAAAATAGTAATGTTGAATTTAATTAATACAGAAAACAATATTAATAAACCTGAAATTGTCAATTTAGAAAAAATTGAAGGAAATCGATTCAATTACAAATACGGAATATGAAATTCAGGAAAAATGACATATTATGAAAGTGATAATTTCATTCTAAATAAATATCCTATTTATCTAAATATTAAAAGAAATTTTAATGATGGCAGTGCGATCATAACATTAAAAATACCCACAATTTTTCCTAATATAAAATTCAATTTTGACCATACAGTTGTAGGAATTAATAGGGAATTGGTAAATTTAGAAAATCATTATGAGGAAAATGGTTACCATCATTATGAAATATATAAATATCAAAATGGTAAAAAGATAATATTCAACAATGTTAACCTTATAAACATTTTTTCATATAGAAAGCAAAGAACATATTTTAATTTAAAATTTGGTTTTGTTTATCAAACAATTTGAAAAAATGAATTTAAGGAAAATGAAATTAATTTAGCTAAAAATAAAGCGAGTTGAAATTATGTTTATGAAATAGATTATAAAATTGATCAATCTAGCATAAATACTGATATGTTTATAGACAAAAATACAAAAATAAAAATGCTTAAGGTTTCGCTAGATTTTTCAAATCCAAAAATGGGGGAGGGATGAGAAAAATTAGGAACAATTAGTTATAAAAACTATGAACATAACACCAAAAAGATATTACCAATGAATGAAAAGTTATATCACGCTTTTCAAATTAAAAAATTTCAAACTGATAGTCTTGTTGAAAATCATGATTTTAATATTTTAGATAATGACTTAAATAAAGAAGATGATATTTGAAAATTAAATTTAACCAACAAAATTTATTCAAACTATATTAAGAATAAAAAAGCTTGAGATATAACTCAAAATGAAGGATTAAAAGGTTATTATTTACCATTAAATTTTAGAGGGGATTTTAAAGGTAAATTACATATTGAAAATAAATTTAATCCTAACTTAAAAACTTTGGATTTTTCTCAAATAGTTTATCAAAAATATTTTGATTATTATGATGGTTTAATTCATTTAAATATTGACAAAAGCAATTATAAAATTGATGAAAATTTATTTACTAAAAATAAATGAATAGAAAAGAATTTATCTTAATTAAAAAATAGGTGGTTGATACTACCTATTTTAATTTTGGTCCTTTTGGAATTTCTATTCTTTTATGCTCTGTTAATTTGTGCAAATTAATAATTCTTTTACTAATCTCATTTGGTACTAAATTTTTATCAAGGATTCATTTTTCAAACTCTTCGTAACTAAATCCTAATTCTTTTTCATCAGTTTGATTTTTATATAAATTTGCTGATGGTTCATTATCAATAATTTTTTTAGGGACATTTAATAAATTTGCCAAAACATAAATATCTGACTTTTTAATATTAGCAAAAGGTAATAGATCACAACCTCCATCGCCATATTTAGTAAAATATCCTAAATAAAATTCATCAAAATTATCAGTTCCTAATACAAGGGTATTATTTTCTTGGCTTAATGAATATAATGAAGTCATAAACAATCTTGATTTGAGATTAGATTTTACTAAATCACCATTAGTATTTAATAATTTAACCATATCTTTATATATTTTTGTTAAATCGATGGTATTAATTTTTAAATTTCTACTATTCTGAAGTTCAATTATTAATTTTTCAGTTTCTTTATCTTCATTAATTTTAAAATAATAAAAATGTGAATTATTAGGAAAAATATCTGAAGCAATAATGCTCAATGTAGCACTATCTATTCCTCCCGAAATTCCAAGAGATATACCTTTAGCATTTGCAGAATTAACCTTTTGTTTAATTCAATTTTTAATTTTTGTAATTAAAATGTGATAAATTTTATTTTCTTTTTTAGTTAAATCTTTATATTTAAAATCATTACTTAAACTCATAAAATTAATTTTAACAAACTATTACTAAAAAGCAATAAAATGCAAATAATCACAAATTTAACTAATTTTAAAGATCATTTCTTATTTTAAATATTGCTTATATTCTATAATTAGTAAATATTAATAAAGGAGATATATGAAACAAATATTTGCCTTAGATCCAAATCAAATTAAAAAAATAGATCTAAAAAGAATTCACTCTTCAAAACATTTAAAATTAATTAACAATTTATTAGATATAAAAAGTAGAGGAGATAATGCTACATTTTTTAAGACATCTAACATAAGCTTAGATCTTAAAAAATTATTAGGAATTAAAAATTTGAAAGAAGTTTTTAACAATCTTACTTTTAAAATTTCATTAAAAAATTCTTATGATACTCGCTCATTAAATGAACTAAAAAACATTCACAACATAGAAGAATTTAATATATGATCAAAAATGTATGATTATTCTATTACAACAAAAATGCAAGAAAATTTAAATACTAATTTAGATAAATGATTGCCTATATATAAAAAGAAAATTATTGATCAAAATAGTAATTTTATTAAAACATGAAAAACTAATGCTAAAAGAATTGAAGAAATATACGCTGAAACTAATATTTGACCATTATTTATTGGGACATATTTTTTAAAATATCGAAAAGATGACGTATATTTATATGCTCCTTTCATTTTAAAATCAGTAAAAATTACTTTTAGTGGAAATTCTGTATATTTAGAAAATGCTGATGAAAACATTATTATTAATGAAAAAATCAAATATTTAATTGAACAACATAGTGAAATTAAATTACCAATATTGGAAAATGGTGAATATGCTACTATTTCTGAAGCTTTAGAAAATATTAAATTAATTGATCAAGGATACTTAGGAAAAGAATATGAAAATGATGTTTTCTTAGAGAGTTTAATAGAATATGATAAAAGTGAATTTCCAAATGATGCAATAGTTAAATTAGAATCTGGAACAGCTTTAATTGAAGCTAATCCTGGCGGAACAAAACTTCGTGATGCTATGATTAATCTAATTGCCAACGATAAAATTGATAACTTAATTAGAATTGATGATCTAAAAGACTATACTAAAGATGCTTATGAAAAAGCATTAGAAAAAAATAATATTGCTCGTGTAACTCCATCTGATTTTAGTCAGGAAAAAGCTATTATAGGAACTTTAAACAACTCTGCTATTATAATAGGGCCTCCAGGAACTGGAAAAAGTCAAACTATTGCTAATATTTTAATTAATATTGCTAAAGAAAACAAAAAAGCACTTTTCATTTCTCAAAAGAAAGTTGCATTAGATGTTGTGCTAAAACGTCTAGGCAAATACCAAAATATGATGTTTCAATTCTCTGAAAGTGCAAAAGTTAATAGAAGTGAAAAAGAATATTTTTATAAACCTATTATCGAATACTTTAAAGAAATTAATACTGTTTATCGCTCAAATGACTTAAATGCTTATAATTCTAGTTTTTTTAGTAAAAATGAATTTAGTTATTTAAACGCTAAAAGTGAAATAGGAGAAATTTTTACAAAAGATTTAGAGGCATATCATAATTTAAAAAGCAAAGGAAATTTAAGTACTAGCCTTAAAAATTTAACAAAGTTTTATAAACTTTATAATCAATTTGACTCTAAAAATCAATTTTTAACAATTTTTGATAATTTAGGAAAAATTTCTAAAAGAAAAATTGCTATAAAATTGGGTGAAATTGACAAAAATGATTCAATCTTTAAACCATTTTCACTTAAGTTCAATAAAGTTTATTCTTTAGCTAAAAAAATTAAAAGGTTTTATAACTCTAATTTAGCTCAATATAACATTAGTGATATAACTCAATTATCCAATTTAATTAGATTAAAATCATTTGTTGAGTTCGATAAAAAAGAAAAAGATTATACAAAATTCCTAGATTTTAAAAAACTTGATAATACAACTCCTGATCTTTTAGATGCTATTTATGAAAATAGCGCATTCTATGCAAAACAAAGACTTGACGAATACCGTCAAAGAGGCGAATATCAAAGACAAAAATTAAACCAATTTTTTGGTAGATTAGAAAGAAAAATAACTCCTCCATATATAATAACTTCGCTATTTGAAGATATTATTAAGCAAGTTTATAATATTTATGTTGGAACTCCTGAAATATTGGGAAACTTTGTAAACTTTGAAAATGATAAATTTGATTATGTAATTTTTGACGAAGCAAGTCAAATTTATATTGAAAAAGCCATTCCTTTTATCTCAATTGCAGAAAAAGTAATTATCGCTGGTGATAATCAACAAATGCAACCTTCAAATTGATTCAATACACGTGATGAATCAGAAGATGAATTTAGCGAAGAAGAAATTACTTCTCTACTAGATTGAGCAACTCATAATCACTTACCTAAATATTTATTAGAAATGAATTATCGTTCAAATTCAAGTGAACTAGTGCTATTTTCAAGTAAAGAATTTTATGATTCAGGTCTTAAGGGATTAGATAGTTATACTAAAAAAGATAAAGCTAGTGTTGAAGTAATTGATGTAGATGGTGAATGAATTGATAATAAAAATGAAATTGAATGTGATAAATTAATAAAAATTTGTGAAAAAAATCTTAAAAAATATAATTCAATAATTTTATTAGCTTTCAATAGAAAACAACAAGATTATATTCGTGAACAAATTGCTTTAATGTCACCTAAAATTTTTGAAGTTTTAGAAGATAAAGTTATTTTAAGAAATATAGAAAATATTCAAGGAGATGAAGCTGAACTTGTTATTGCTTCAGTTGGTTACACTGCTAAAACCGCTTTACATTCAACATATATTGGTTCTAAAAAAGGTCGAAATGCTTTAAATGTGGCAATCACTAGAGCAAAAGATAAAATGATAGTTATAAAAAGTATATCAACTAATGATATTGATCCAAAAAATGAGAATTTATTAACATTCAAACGTTGACTTAACTACATTCAATTAAAAAATGAAAAGCAAAAATCTTACATTAGCGATGCTACTCCTAATATAGGCAAATTAGATAAATCGCAATTCATATTTGAAATTACAAATTGATTAAAAGAACAAAGTTTTGCTGACGATATTCAAATACAACTTGATTATTGTGTAGGATCATATAACATTGATATGGCAATACTAGATAATAAAGAAAACTTTATTGTAGGTATATCAATTGATGATTCTTCAGATGGTATGAATTTAGATAATTTTATTCAAAAAAGAATAAAAACAGATTTTATGTCTGTAAAAGGTTACCCAATTTATCGAATTTCAAATTTCAGATTTAATGAAAATAAACCATCTATTTTTAGATTTATTAATACACTTTTGAGTAAATAAATTATTTAAAAATAGCTTGAACTCTTTTTATTTTGGTTCAAGCTATTTTTTTAATTTTAAACTCTAGAATTTATTACTTTAGCAGCAATAGTACCATCAGATGTAGCAGTTGTTATTTGACGTACATCTTTTTTGATAACATCACCAATAGCAAAAATGTTTTTTTCACAAGTTTCCATGTTATTATCCACAACAATAAATCCTCTAGAATCTAACATTTTTGAATTAGTTATAAAGCCTGTTGCAGGTTTAAATCCTACATAAGGAAAGACGGCTTTTATTGGCATCTTTACTATTTTCCCATCAATATTTGCTTCAATATCTTCAATATCATTTTGTCCATTTAATTTCAAAATTTTAGAATTTTCATGAATAAAAATATTTTTAGTATTTTTTACATCTTGAATTAATTTCTTTTCAGCAATAATACCATCTCTTATAAAAATGTGTACTTCGCTAGCTATTTTAGCTAGGTAAATAGATTCTTCAAAAGCAGAATTACCTCCACCTACAATTGCACATGATTTATTTTTATACAATGCCCCGTCACACAAAACACAATAAGAAACACCTTTATGGTTAAACTTTTCAATATTTTCTATATCTAAGGGAACAATATTTTTCATTCCTGTAGCAATAATAATTGAATTAGATAAATATATATCACCATTTTCTAAAGTAACTTGTTTTAAATTTTCAGTTTTTGATTCAATTTTTGTAACTTTTCCATAAATAAATTCAGCACCATTTTTAGTAGCTTGATTAAGCATTTGAATAGACAAATTAGGACCACTAATAAATTCAAAACCAGGGTAATTTTCTATTTTACTTTGTTCAGTCATTTTTCCACCAGGAACATTTGCCTCTATAAAAGCAACTGATAAATTATTTCTAGATAAATATAAAGCTGCGGTTAATCCCGCAGGACCCGCACCAATAATTAAAGTATGGTATTGTTTCATTATTCTTTCCTTATTAATTGTTATTTAGCATCAATATTGCTAGAATTATTTACAACTTGAATTTCTTGAGCTTGTTTATTTAATATTTTTTTATCGTTAGATTTTACGACATATGAATGTTTTTGTTTTGGTTCATAAACTAAGAAATAGAAATATTTGTGAGTTTTTTCATTTTTATATAAAGGGATTTTATAAACGTTGTAATTTAATTTAATTACAAATTCGCACATTACAACAAAGATCAAACCAACAATGATATAGAAAGCAGAAATTACTTTATAAATACCATAGCTACCGTCACGTAATGGTTCCATTCCTGATCTTAAAATTCCATAGTAAATCAAATATATTCCCGCAGTAGTTCCAGGTCTTAATCAGTTAAAGAAGTTAAGAACTCAAACAATTAGAATATATGCAATTAAGTTTGCGATTGATTCGTATAAGAATAATGGTAAACGATAAGCTTTATCGATATACATATGTTGCCTAATAATAGGAGGAAGAATTTTGAATGCAAGAGAGCTTTCTGACATAACTTGACCATAAACTTCATGGTTGGCAAAATTTCCTCATCTACCAATTGCTTGACCAATTAAAACAGCTGGTAAAATAATAGTAAATGCTTTTTTCAAATCAATTTTTTCTTTTGATTTTGAAAAAATAATATACATAACACAACAAATAGTAGCAGTAATAACACCACCTTGAATTGATAACCCACCTTCTCAAATGGCTCAAAACCGTTTAACTGTGGATCAATTTCCTTCTATTGCTTGTTGAATAATAAAATAAATTCTAGCGCCAATAAGAGCAGTAGGTAGAGCAATGAAAATAAGAATTGCTAATTTTTCAAATGAATATTTTTCTCTTCTTCAAAAATAATATATTGTCAAAATAGCTGTTAGCATTCCTAACATCATAGTTAGTGAATATACATAAAAGGGACCAATTTTAAGTTGAACACCTTTAAAATCTACCATATTTCCTCCTAATAATATGTATTATTATAATGCATTTTTAATAAATAAAAACAAATCCAAATCTTTAGTCACCTAAAATTTTTCTTAGATATTCTGCTGTATAAGAATATTTATGTTTAGCAACTTGTTCGGGTGTACCTGTGACAATTATTTTGCCACCTCCAGAACCTCCATCGGGTCCTAAATCGATGATATAATCAGCGCATTTAACAACATCTAGATTATGTTCAATAACAATTACAGTATCACCATTATCAACAATTTTATTTAATACTTTTAAAAGATTACTAATATCATATGAATGAAGACCTGTTGTAGGTTCATCTAAAACATAAATTGACTTTCCAGTAGGTTTTTTTTGTAAGTAAGTTGCCAACTTAACTCTTTGAGCTTCACCACCAGAAAGTGTAGTTGCACTTTGACCTAAAGTAATATAACCGAGTCCCACTTCCATAAGAGTTTCTAATTTATCTCTAATCTTAGATCTTTGAATAAAGAATGTGTATGCTTGTTCAATAGTCATGTTTAGAACATCATTAATATTTTTGCCATGATATTTTATTTCCAATGTTTCTAAATTGTATCTTTTACCTTCACAATGATCACACATAACATAAACATCAGGTAAAAAATGCATTTCAATTTTTATAACACCATCACCTTGACATTTATCACATCTTCCTCCGGGAACATTAAATGAAAAACGAGAACGAATATATCCTCTAATTTTACTTTCTTCTACGTTAGCAAAAATATCACGAATATCATCAAAAACTGATGTATAAGTAGCAGGATTTGAACGAGGTGTTCTACCAATAGGTGATTGGGTAACTTGAATTAATTTATCAACATTTAATTGACCAATTAATTTACTATCTTCACGAATATCATAAGATTGACTATTTAAATATTGATTTAAATTATTTACAAGTTCTTGATTAATCAAACTACTTTTACCTGAACCACTAACACCTGTTACGGCAATAAATTTACCCAATGGAAATGAAACAGTTAAATTTTGCAAATTATTTGTCTTAGCATTTTTTAATGTTAAAACTTTTCCATTTCCACTTCGTCTAGTTTTTGGTATTTCGATTTTACATTCACCACTTAAATATTTACCAGTAATTGATTCTTTTACTTTCTCAATATCTTCTATTGAACCAGTTGCTATGATTTTTCCTCCATGTTCACCAGCAAGAGGTCCTATATCAACAATAAAATCAGCTTGTCTAATTGTGTCTTCATCATGTTCAACTACAATTAAACTATTACCAATAGTAACCATATGTTTTAATGAATTAAGTAATTTTTGATTATCTTTTTGATGAAGTCCTATTGAAGGTTCATCTAAAACATATAAAACTCCCGTAAGATTAGAACCAATTTGAGTTGCTAATCTTATTCTTTGAGCTTCACCACCAGAAAGAGTTTCCGCTTTACGATTTAAAGTTAAATATTGTAATCCTACATTAATTAAAAATTTTAATCTATGATTAAGTTCATTTAGAATAAGTTCACTAATTTCTTTTTCTATATCAGTTAAAGTTAGTTTAGCAAGTATTTCATAAATTTCATCAATAGATTTGTTCGACATTTCATAAATGTTTAAATTTGCTATTTTTATTGCTAAAGCATAAGGATTAAGACGCATTCCCTTGCATTTTGGGCAAGGACTTTCAGCTAAATATTTTTTGTAATAATTTCTTGCTTCTTCAGAAGCAGTATCAACATATTTACGTTCTAATTTTTCAATTATTCCTTCAATATGTTTAGTTCTTTCAAAAATATTTCCTGATTCACTTACTAATCTAAAAGTAATGTCTTCATAAGATCCATATTTAATAATATTAAGTTCTTCTTCAGTTAAATCATATAAAGGTTTATCACAATCAATATGATAAAATTCCAGCATTTTTTTAAATTCTTGTCACTCTAAATTAGAAGTATTAACCAAGTTTTTAAAGTATTTTATTCCACCTTTATTAATGCTAAGTGAATCATCTGGAATGATTAAAGAAATATCAGCTTGTTGTAAAACACCAATACCTTTACAAGTTTCACACATTCCTGAAGGAGCATTAAATGAAAATAATTTTGGCTCTATTTTAGGCATATCAAAATCGCCATGTTCACAACTATGATAAATTGAAAATGACTGTTTTGTGTTTTTATCAGGTGCTTCAATTGTAACAAGACCATTAGAATATTCTAATGCTATTTCAATTGCCTCACTAACTCTAGCATGCATATCACTATCTAAAACTAAACGATCTATAATAATTTCAATTGTTCATTTTTTGTTTTTATCAAGAGTAATATCTTTATCAAGTGAAAAAATTTCATCATTTATTTTTACTCTTAAAAATCCATCTCTTTTTAATTTAGCAAGTAAAACTTGATGAGTACCTTTTTGATTAGTAACAACTGGTGATAAAATATAAATTTTTTCATTATTAGGATACTTAAAAACAGAATCAATAATATCTTTAGAACGTTGAGCAGTTATTTCAATTTTGTGGTTAGGACAATAAGGTTTACCAATTCTTGCATACAATAATCTAAAATAATCATATATTTCAGTAACTGTTCCTACAATACTTCTAGGATTATTATGAACTGTTTTTTGTTCAATTGAAATAGCAGGGCTTAAACCTTCAATACTTTCTACATTTGGTTTTTTAGTACCACCTAAAAATTGACGTGCATAACTAGATAAACTATCAACGTATCTTCTTCTTCCTTCTTCATAAATAGTATTAAAAGCAAGAGAACTTTTTCCAGAACCGCTTAATCCTGTAAATACTACAAATTTGTTTCTTGGAATTATTACATCGATGTTTTTTAAATTATTTTCTTTAGCACCTTTTACGATAATTTTGTCATTCATGATTATTTATTATATAAAAAAGCAAACACTTTGTTGTAGCAAAGTGTTGCATTTTTTTTAATTATTTAATTGGTTATTCTTCATTTAAATTTTCTGAATAATAATCATCATTTTCTTCGTCTTCAACTGCTATAGCTTCTTCTTGATTAATTTCATTATCAATTTCTTCACGATAAGCATCTAAATCAATTGGTGTGAAGTTAATTTCATCTTCTGAAAGTTCATCCTCATGTTTAAAATATTTTATTGAAGGACGTATATCATATTTAGAACGATCTTCGAAAGGATATAAAGCTGTACCGGCAGGGATTTTTTTACCAACAATAATGTTTTCTTTTAATCCTTCTAAATTGTCATTTCTTGATGAAATTGCTGCATGTACTAAAATTTTGCTAGTTTCTTGATATGAAGCAGCTGCTAGGAATGAATCTGATAATAATGGAACTTGTTTTGCTCCTTTAATTACTACCTTACCATAAGAAGGACGCATTCCTTTTGCAAGTAATTGTGAATTTTCTTCTTCATAATCAAAAATATCGATGATTGCTCCAGCAAAAAATTTCGAATCACCAGGATCATAAATAGTAATTTTTGACATCATTTGTCTAACAATAATTTCAATATATTTATCACTAATTGCAATACCTTGAATACGGTAAATTCTTTGAATTTCTTTTAATAAATAATTTTGAACAGTTAAAGTGTCAGTTAAAGCAAGTAAATCACGTAATATTACTGGTCCTTCAGAAAGTTTTTGACCAATTCTTACTAAATCCCCTTCTTTAACACGTAATTTTTTATTTGTTTCAACAAATACTTTTCTCTTCAATAAACTACCTTTATAGTTTCTAAATTCAATCGTTACAATATATTTATTAGCATCTTTATCTTCATTAGCTATTTCAACAACTTTACCACAATAAGGAGAAATAACTGCAGGACGACCTCAAGGTTGTTCATGAGCATCAATTAATTCAATTAAACGAGTAAAACCACCAGTAATATCTTCAACGCCGGCTACCCCACCTGTATGGAAAGTACGCATGGTAAGTTGTGTACCAGGTTCACCAATAGACTGAGCAGCGATAATACCAACAGCTTCACCAATATTAACAACTCTATTTGTAGCAAGGTCTTTACCAAAACACATTTTACATACACCATTACGGGTGTTGCAACCTAAAATTGAACGAATTTCTACTTCTTCAATACCTTCATCAATAATTCTTTGAGCAAGTTTTTCAGTTATTAAAGTGTTTCTATCAATAATTTGAGCATTGCTTTTGTTAAAAATTGGTTTATTGGTATAACGTCCTATAATTCTTTCTTTTAAAGGAACAATAATTTGTTTAGTTTTAGTATCTACAATATTTCTAGCTACATAACCATAATCAGAACCACAATTTTCTTCTCTAACAACAATATTTTGAGCAACATCCACTAGTCTTCTAGTTAAATATCCAGATTTTGCAGTGTTAAGAGCTGTATCTGTAAGACCTTTACGGGCACCATGGGTAGAAGAATAAAACTCAAAGGCAGTAAGACCTTCAATAAATGAAGATTTAACCGGTACTTCAACAGTACTACGAACAACTCTATCATTTTTAGCATCAGCTTTAGTAGTCTTAGTATTATTTGCCATAAGACCACGCATACCAGCTAATTGAACATAGTTAGAAATGTTTCCCCGAGCACCAGAATTTATCATAGTAATAACAGGGTTTTTTGGATTTTGCTTAATGATAGTTTGCAATTCTGCTTGAATTTTATCCTTAATTTCAGATCATTTTTTGATTGTTAGTGAATATCTATCATCATCAGTTATGAAACCTTTATTGTAATATTCTCTAAGTTGAGCAATATAGTCATCGCCTTCTTTAATATATTCTTGTTTTTTGTCTGTTTCTAAAATATCAGCAATTGAAATTGAGATACCAGAAATAGTTGAATAGTGAAATCCTAATTCTTTAATTTGATCAAGAATTGAGGCAACAATATTAGTATATCTAAATCACACTTTATCTAATATTTCTGCTTTTTCTTCTGGACTTAGAGGGATATCCAAGTTCTCTTGAACTCTTTCTCTACTTTTACTAATTAATTTATCTACTTCTTCTTTAGTAAATGCAGCTAAAAGAATAGCATGTTCTCGGTCAATTGGTTTTCCTTCATAATTTTTTAATTTTATGAAACTTGTAATAACATCTAATAATGCTACATCATTAAGTTTTTCAATTACTTCTGCAACATCTTGTAATGAAATAGTTGCAACATATTTATCAAAAACATAACGAATAATTTTTGCAATATTTTTTTTGTTAAATGCTTCTAGGATAGGAAGTTCATATTTAATATAATCATGAATATTAGTACCAGAAGGAACAACATATTTTAAGAATTTAGTGTTGTATTCTTCTAAAGAATTTACTTTGTTAACATTGTTATCAAAGAAAAATGGAAATGACTTAGGAAAAATATTATTGAAAATAAATTTACCAACTGTTGAAATTATGTATTGTCTTTTTTCTCTAGGATTAAACAATTTTAAATCTTTAACTTGGTCTGCAGGTAAAGCAACACGAGCATGAAGTGAAACTTTTTTAGCTTCAAAAGCACGCATCATGTGATCATAATCATCAAATGTTTTACCTTCACCTAATGCATTATCCTCTTCAATTGTTAGATAATAAATTCCTAAAATCATATCTTGACTTGGATTAATAATGGGTTCACCATCTTTTGGACCAAGAATATTTTTATTAGCTAACATAAGTTCACGGCTTTCTAATAAAGCTTGTTCAGAAATAGGAACGTGAACTGCCATTTGGTCACCATCAAAGTCAGCATTAAAAGGTGTACAAACAAGTGGATGTAATTTGATTGCTCTTCCTCTAACTAAAACTGGTTCGAATGCTTGAATTGAAAGACGGTGAAGAGTAGGAGCACGGTTAAGTAAAACTAATCTTCCTTTAATTGTTTCAGCAATGTGAGGTCAAATAACAGGATTTTGATCTTCAATCATTTTTTTAGCATTTTTAATAGTTGTAGCAATTTCTTTTTCAATTAAACGAGCAATAATTCAAGGTTCAAATAATTTTGCAGCCATTTCACGAGGAATACCACATTGATGCATTTTTAAGTTAGGACCAACAACAATAACTGAACGACCTGAATAGTCAACACGTTTTCCTAATAAATTTTGTCTAAAACGACCTTTTTTACCAGTTAAGGCATCACTAATTGATTTAAAAGGGCGATTATCTTTTGAAAGAACAGGATTTGGACTTCTTCTTTGATTATCAATTAAAGCGTCTACTGCTTCTTGAATCATTCTAAGTTCATTTTGAATAACTAAAGTAGGAGCGTCCTTATCTTGTCATTGTTTCAAACGATTATTTCTAATGATTACACGACGATAAAGTTCATTGATATCACTAGTTGAATGACGTCCACCATCAAGTTGAATCAATGGACGTAAATCAGCTGGAATAACAGGTAAATTGTAAATTAACATGCTTGTAGGTTCTTGTTTTGATTCAATAAAAGCATTAATTACTTGTAAACGTTTATATAATTTTTCACGATTTTGTTTTGAATTTGAGGTAACTTTATTAGTATTTTTAAGTTCTTCTTCATTAATTTTATTAATTTCTTTAGTTACAAATTCTTTTTCTTTTTGTAAGTCCAAGTTTTTTAATAAATATTCAATAGCGATAGCACCAGTACCGATTTTTGCTTCAGAATAATGTTCAATAACTTCATTAATTTCATAAAAATCAATTCCATAGTCTTGACCAATTTTAGAAGTAGCTTTTTCGATAAGAGTATCAAGAATTTCTTTTATATCTTCATATTCTTCAGAATCTTCTTTAAAACGAGCAAGTAATTCTGTTAAAGCATCACGATAAATTACTGCAGCTTCATTAATATCAATAATTTGATTTTTAGGTAGGGCTTTTAGACCGCCACTTTCTAAAACAATATGACTTTTATAGTAAATTAAGTTTTCTAAATCAATTCTTCTTACTGCTTCATGATTTTTACCAACTCTTAACCCTAATAATTTAAAAATAATTGAATGGTCAACTTTAAAATATCAAAAATGGACAACAGGACTATTTAGTTTAATATGTCCCATGTGATTTCTACGAGAAATTTTTGGCAATATTTCTACATGTTCTTGTTTACATAATTCGGTTTTATTACAAAAACTTCCCTCATTGATTTTTTTATACTTATGACCACAAACTGGACAACGATAATCAATCATTGGTCCAAAAATTATTTCATCAAATAAACCTCCACGTTCAGGTTTATAACTTTTATAATTAATTGTTTCAGGTTTAGTAACTTCACCATGTGATCAATTTTCAACATCATTAGGAGTTGCTAATGCTAATGATATTTTAGAAATTTTATCTTCATCAAGAGTAGCATATTTTCTACTTTTTTTCATTATTCAGCTCCTCCTTCAATTTCTTGATAGTATTTAGTATCAACACGATTATCTTGCTCATCAAGTTCTCCATTAGCATTTTTTTCATGAGCTTCTAATTTAATTCCTAATCCTCTTAACTCATATGCCAATACGCTAAATGATTCTGGCATTCCAGGTTTTGGCAAGCGTGTTTTAGTCGCTAAAGCATTATATAATTGATTTCTTCCAGCTATATTATCAGATTTATATGTTAATAATTCTTGTAGAACATTTGAAGCACCATATGATTCAATTGCTCAAGTTTCCATTTCTCCAAATCTTTGACCACCATTTTGGCTTTTACCTCCAAGTGGTTGTTGAGTAATAAGTGAATATGGACCCACTGAACGAGAGTGCATTTTATCATCAACCATGTGATATAGTTTTAACATATACATAACACCAACCGAAATTGGGTGATCAAATTTTTCACCTGTTTGGCCATCATATACATATTGTTTTCCACCAGAAGGTAAATCAGCTTCTTCTAAAATGTCTTTAATTTGATTATGGGTTATTCCATCAAAAACAGGAGTAACAAATTTTATTCCCATTTTTTTAGCAGCTAATCCTAAATGAAGTTCCAATACTTGTCCAATATTCATACGAGAAGGCACACCTTGAGGATTTAAAACCATGTCAAGAGGAGTACCATCTTCTAAATATGGCATTTCTTCAACTGGTAAAACTATTGATACAACCCCTTTGTTTCCATGCCGTCCTGCCATTTTATCGCCGACTTTAATTTTACGTTTTTGAGCAATAGAAACCTTAACGATTTTTTCAATGCCATCTTCTAATTGATCGCCATATTCACGACTTAAAACTTCAACAGCAACAACAGTACCATTATGTCCGTGTTTAACTTTTAATGAAGTATCTTTACGAGAAGCGGTTTTTTGACCAAAAATTGCTGCCATTAATTTTTCTTCTGGAGTAGGATTTTCTTCTCCTTTTGGTGAAGTTCTTCCAACTAAAATATCACCGGCACTAACTTCAGAACCGACACGAACAATTCCATTTTCACCTAAAAATCTCTTAGAATAATTTGAAGCATTTGGAATATCATCTGTTAATATGTCTTCTCCTGCTTTTGAATGTCTAAATTGAATAGTTTGTTCTTCAATATGTATTGAAGTATAAATATCATCTTTTACTAATCTTTCAGAAAGAATAACAGCATCTTCATAATTATAACCATGTCATGTACTAAAACCAACTAAAACATTTTTTCCTAAAGCAAGCTCACCATTTTTCATAGAAGGCCCGTCAACTAATAAATCTCCAGCTTTAATTTCTTGGCCAACATTTACTAATGGAATTTGGTGAATCAAAGTACCTTGGTTACTTCTTTCAAATGTTCTTAAATAGTAAATTTCAGTTTTGGATGATCCAGTAGGTAAAATTTTAATCATACTTGAATCAACATATGTAACTATACCATCTTTGTTAGCACGAATATTTGTAGATGAATATTTAGCAATATCAGCTTCAACATCAGTAGCAACTAATGGAGCTTCAGGATAAATTACTGGAACTGCTTGACGTTGCATATTAGAACCCATAAGAGCACGGTTAGCATCGTCATTCTCTAAAAAAGGAATTGCTGAAGCAGCAATGGAAGTCATTTGTCTATTACTTACCCCAATAAAATCTACTTCATTAACTGATACTTCAATATATTCATTATCACGTCTAACCATAACATTTGGATCTGTTATTTTATATTCTTTATTTTGCTTGTCATAATCAATATGAACAGTTGATTGTGCAAAACTATAACCGGTTTCTTCTATTGCGGTTAAATAAACTGGTTTAGTAAAATCTACAATACTTTTATTTACTTTAAAATATGGTGTTTGAATAAAACCATATTTATCAATTTGGGCAAATGATGCCAAATTTAAAATTAAACCAATGTTTGGTCCTTCTGGAGTTTCAATTGGACATATTCTTCCATAATGTGTTGGGTGAACATCACGAACTTCAAATTGAGCAGTATCTCTATTAAGACCTCTTGGTCCTAGTGAAGTAATTCTTCTTTTATTTGAAATTTCAGCAAGTGGATTACATTGATCCATGAATTGTGATAATTTAGAAGTGTTGAAAAATGATTTAAATTGATTAAAAATAGGTTTGTTATTTGTTACATTTCTAGGTGTTATTTTGTCAATATCTTTAGCAGAAATTCTTTCTTTTGTATTTTTTTCTAATTTGATAAGACCTATTCTAAATTGGTTTTGAAGTAATTCACCAATTGTAACAATTCTTTTATTAATAAGTGAATCTGGATCATCATCCAATCCTACTTTTTCTAAAAGATTGAAATAATATGAAATAGTAGCAACTAAATCTGGAATTAATAAAAAGTTTTCTGTAGAATTAGGATCGTTTCCTAGCACCAATACTTTTTTATCATAATTCATATCATTTTCAGTTGGGTATATTTCAATTGCTGGAACATATAAACGATTAGCAAGTTTTTCATTTCCAATGACATCTAATTGATTACCATAAGCATCTTCATTGATATCAGGTAATCTTTTCATAGGAATAATTCCTTGCTTGAACTCTTCATGAATTTTTCTAGCTTTTTCTCAATCAATAAATTCATTTTTTTGATAAAGTAAATCACCATTAATTGAAAAAATATCTTGTGCTAAATAAGAGTTAGCAATCCTTTCCATGACATTTAATTTTCTATTTAAAGTAAATCTACCTGTTTCAGTTAAGTTATATCTTTTTTCATTAAATAAAGTTGAAGGTATTAAATTCTTGGCACTTTCAGGAGTCATTCTATCGCCTTTTCTGATTAATCGATAGATTGCTTCTTGTGCTTCACGAATAGTTTCTTCTGGTGTTTCACCAATGATTTTATCTTTCTTAAAAGTTTCCTTTAATTCAGGAACCTTTCCAAACATTTCATAAATACCATTTTTAGTAAAGCCTAATGCTTTTAAGAAAATAGTTAAATAAAATGATTTATTTTTATCGATATGAATTTTAACTGCATCAATTGAGTTAGATGTAATTTTATGATAAATTTCTACTCATGAACCTAATTGTGGAATAATCTCAACTTTGTTAAATAAGTCATTAGCTTGTTTATTTCTAACGCCAATACCGAAATATGCCCCAGTTGATCTAATCAATTGAGACACTATAACTTTTTCTGAACCATTAATAACAAAGGAACCACCATAAGTCATAATAGGAATTTCTGCAAAGACAACTTCAGCGTCTTCTACTTCTCCGGTAAGAATATTGGTTTGTCTTAGCTTTGCTTTTAACTTTCCAACATATGATGAACCTTTTTGTTTTGCCTCTTTAATGCTTTCAAATTCTGATTTTTTAGGCATTTCAAAATGAGCTGTATTATTAATGTAATCAATTCTAACTTTGTCTTTGGTTTCGATTGGGTAAATGCTTCTTAGTTCAGTTTCAATTCCAGTTGTTAAAAATTTTTCTACTGATTCTCTTTGCATTTCTAAAAAATCAGGAGTATCAAATTTTTTTTGACTAATAGAATAGTCACGTCTTTCTGTTACTGGTCCAAACTTTCTAATTTCGTATTTTGTTTTGTTTAACATTTATCTTACCTCATGCAACATTAAATAATTTGTTTTAACATCAAAATAGATGTTTTATTAGTATTCAGTTTTAAGTTGATCTGTTATATAATACGCACGTATGTGTATTAAAATAGAAAAAGCGGCTTTATAAAAGCCTTTTTTAAAATTTTATTTATTCTAAAACAACTTCTGCTTTAACTTCTACTAAAGCTTTCTTAATGTTTTCTGCTTCTTCTTTCTTAACATTTTCTTTTAAAACAACAGGAGCAGATTCAACTAGTTTTTTAGCATCCATTAAGCCTAAACCTAATAAATCTTTAACTGCTTTAATTACAGCTAATTTGTTGCCACCATCTGATTTTAATTTAATATTAAATTCTGATTTTTCTTCTGCAGCTTGAGCAGCAGGTGCAGCTGCTGCTGCTACAACTGCGGTAGGATCAATTCCAAATTCTTCTTTTAATCCATTAACTAGTTCCATTACTTCTTTAATGTTCATTTCTTTTAATGCTGAAATAAATTCTTCTTTTGTTAATTTTGCCATAATAAATTTCTCCTTTAATTATTCTGATTTAATTTTTCCTTGTTCAATTAACATATTTAAACCAATACCTAAATTTCTTAGTGGGTTTATTAGTGAATTTCCTAAAATCATTAATGATTCTTCATATGAAGGAAGTTTTGCTATTTCAATTAAGCTTTTAGCATCAACTACTTTTTCTTCATATATTCCTGAAACAATCTTTAATGAAGGATATTGTTTTTGAAATTTTACTAATGTTTTAATAGCAGATAAATCATCTTGTTTAGAAAAAGCAAAAATGTTTTGTTCAACTAATGAATCATTAATACTTTCAAAACCTAGAGTTTTAGTTGCGTGTTTAACTAATCTATTTTTATAAACTTTTAAAAGTACACCAGCTTTTTGTAATTCTTCTCTAATAGTTTGTAAACTAATAACATCTAAAGTTTTATAGTTTGCAACAACAAGACTTTTTGATTCTTTTAAATTTTTAGTAATTTCTTCTACAACTAAATTTTTAGCTTCTCTTAAAGCACTCATTGGTCCTCCTTATTTTATAATTATGCAATATCAAAGTGAAAAAAGTAAACATACTAGGTAACATATTAAGCGTTAAGCTGTTACTGTCTTCATATATTGCGCAAGTAATTATAACATATAAAACGCTATATAAAATAAAAAAACTCCTTTTAAGGAGTTTAAATATTGTTCTCTGAAAACTGAATAAGACATATTTATTTCAATCTATAGTTTTACTATTAAACCACTCAATTTATTAGTACTGGTCAGCTGAATGTATTACTACACTTACACCTCCAGCCTATCAACCTCATAGTCTATAAGGAATTTAAAGGGAATATTCATCTTTGAGGAGGCTTCCCGCTTAGATGCCTTCAGCGGTTATCCTTGCCGTACTTGGCTACCCAGCTATGCTCTTGGCAGAACAACTGGAACACCATCGGTACGTCCACTCCGGTCCTCTCGTACTAAGAGTAGCTCTCATCAATATTCCAACGCCCACATCAGATAGGAACCAAACTGTCTCACGACGTTTTGAACCCAGCTCGCGTACCGCTTTAATGGGCGAACAGCCCAACCCTTGGAACCGACTCCAGCTCCAGGATGCGATGAGCCGACATCGAGGTGCCAAACCTTCCCGTCGATGTGATCTCTTGGGAAAGATAAGCCTGTTATCCCCGGGGTAGCTTTTATCCGTTGAGCGACGGCCTTTCCACGAAGAACCGCCGGATCACTAAGTCCTGCTTTCGCACCTGCTCGACTTGTAGGTCTCACAGTCAATCACACTTCTACCTTTATGCTCTTTAATACGGTTTCTGACCGTACTGAGTGTAACTTTGAACGCCTCCGTTACCCTTTGGGAGGCGACCGCCCCAGTCAAACTACCCACCACACACTGTCCTCTTGCCAGATAATGGCAATAAGTTAGAAGTTCAACGTAACAAGGGTGGTATTTCAACGTCGACTCCACAAGAACTAGCGTCCTTGTATCAAAGTCTCCCACCTATCCTACACATGTTAAATCAAACTCCAATATGAAGTTATAGTAAAGCTCCACGGGGTCTTTTCGTCTAGATGCGGGTCTCCGGCGTCTTCGCCGGAACCATAATTTCACCGAGTCCAATGTCGAGACAGTTAAGAGATAATTACTCCTTTCGTGCAGGTCAGTATTTAGCCGACAAGGAATTTCGCTACCTTAGGACCGTTATAGTTACGGCCGCCGTTCACCCGGGCTTCACATCAGTGCTTTGCAAATGCTAACACCTCTGCTTAACCTTCGGGCACTGGGCAGGAGTCACCCCATATACATCGTCTTACGACTTAGCATAGAGCTGTGTTTTTGATAAACAGTTCCCCCTTACTATTCACTGCGGCCCATGTTACCATGGGCATCCCTTCTTGCGAACTTACGGGATGAATTTGCAGAGTTCCTTGACATTGGTTTTCTCGCTCGCCTTAGAATACTCATCTTGGGGACGTGTGTCCGTTCTTGGTACGGGTTTCACAGAATTTAAGTTAGAAGCTTTTTTAAGAGGTATGAAATCATTTAATTCGCTACTTGGTTGCCCTTTCACTATGCATTATAACTTCAGGTTAAGCTATGCGGATTTGCCTACATAACCCCGTCATTATTTACCCCACAATCCAGTAAGTGGTAAAACTATCCTCCCCCGTCACTCCATCACATTCAAGAAAGTACAGGAATATTAACCTGTTGTCCATCGGCTACGCCTTTCGGCCTCGTCTTAGGACCCGACTAACCCTGGGTGGACGAACCTTCCCCAGGAAACCTTCCCCAATAGGCGTCAGAGATTCTCACTCTGAATCGTTACTCATACCGGCATTCTCACTTCTAAGCGCTCCACTAGTCTTTACAGTCTAGCTTCAATGCCCTTAGAACGCTCCTCTAACGCATTTCTGCCCGTAGCTTCGGTATTGTGTTTTAGTCCCGTTGAATTATCGGCACAGAGTCTCTCGACTAGTGAGCTATTACGCACTCTTTAAACGATGGCTGCTTCTGAGCCAACATCCTAGCTGTTTAAGAAACTCCACAACCTTTCTCACTTAACACAATTTTGGGACCTTAGCTGACGATCTGGGTTGTTTCCCTCGCGTGCATCGACGTTATCACCGATGTACCGACTGCATAATAGTACACGATAGTATTCGGAGTTTGATTATAGTCAGTACGGCTAGGCGCCGCCATTCCATATTCAGTGCTCTACCCCCATCGCTTAACATTACACGCTAGCCCTAAAGCTATTTCGAGGAGAACCAGCTATCTCCAAGTTCGATTGGAATTTCACCCCTATCCACAAGTCATCCGGGCACTTTTTAGCGTACTACGGTTCGGTCCTCCACTTAGTGTTACCTAAGTTTCAACCTGCTCATGGATAGATCACCTGGTTTCGGGTCTATATCAACATACTAAAGCGCCCTATTCAGACTCGATTTCTCTACGGCTTCGCTTTATTCCACTTAACCTTGCATGTTGACATAACTCGCCGGTCCATTCTGCAAGATGTACGCCATCACCCATTAACGGGCTCTGACTAACTGTAAGTAATTGGTTTCAGAATCTATTTCACTCCCCTCCCGGGGTTCTTTTCACCTTTCCCTCACGGTACTAGTTCGCTATCGGTGTCTAGTTAGTATTTAGCCTTACCGGGTGGTCCCGGCAGATTCAGACAGGGTTTCACGTGCCCCGCCCTACTCAGGATACTGCTAAAAGAATTACACATTTCACTTACGGGAATTTCACCCTCTATGTTTAAGCATTCCAACTTATTCTGCTATGTGTAATTTTTGTAACTTTATATAAGCAGTCCTACAACCCTAGCAACAAGTGCTAGTTTGGGCTTTTCCCCGTTCGCTCGCCACTACTAAGGGAATCATTCTTTATTTTCTCTTCCTGCTGCTACTGAGATGTTTCAATTCACAGCGTGTCTCTTCATTTGACTATGGATTCATCAAAATGATAATTGAGGATTAGCTCAATTAGGTTTCCCCATTCGGAAATCCCCGTATCGTTGCTTATTTCCAGCTAAACGAGGCTTATCGCAGGTAATCACGTCCTTCTTCGACTACTAGACCCAAGGCATCCACCAAAAACTCTTATCTTGTTTAATAGTATTTGTCAGTTATTGTTAGTATGACCTATTGTTTGTCTTTTTATAAATATTCTATAGGTTGATCTAAACTTTGAAATATTAATTTTAATTTTTCAATGTCTATATTCAGTTTTCAAAGAACAAAATTGAGAGATAGAACTCTCAAAACTGGATACAAATATTATTCCATAACTATAAATTAAGTCAAGAAGTTATATAAACTTCTAATGTACTCCGTAGAAAGGAGGTGATCCATCCCCACGTTCTCGTAGGGATACCTTGTTACGACTTCACCCCAGTCACCAGTCCTACCTTAGGCAGTCGCCTCCGAGGTTAGCAAACCGACTTTGGGTATTACCAGCTCCCATGGTGTGACGGGCGGTGTGTACAAGACCCGAGAACGTATTCACCGCAGCATAGCTGATCTGCGATTACTAGCGATTCCGACTTCATGAAGTCGAATTGCAGACTTCAATCCGAACTGAGATCGGCTTTTTGAGATTTGCTCCATGTCGCCATATTGCTTCTCTTTGTACCGACCATTGTAGCACGTGTGTTGCCCCACTCGTAAGAGGCATGATGATTTGACGTCATCCCCACCTTCCTCCCAGTTACCCAGGCAGTATCTCTAGAGTCCTCGACATGACTCGTTAGTAACTAAAGATAGGGGTTGCGCTCGTTGCAGGACTTGACCAAACATCTCACGACACGAGCTGACGACAACCATGCACCATCTGTCACTCCGTTAACCTCCACTATATCTCTATAGTATTGCGAAGGATGTCAAGAGTGGGTAAGGTTCTCCGTGTATCT